>VGIH01000008.1 GCA_016867965.1 Betaproteobacteria bacterium
CAAGATAAGTTTGAAGACTTTATCCATGAGTACAACTACGAGCGACCCCACCAAGCCTTGGAGATGAAAAAGCCAGCGGAGCTCTATACACCATCAACCAGGCGCTATCAGGGGCTCCCCGATGTGAGCTACCCCTTTCATGACAAAACGGTCACCATCACCAACTGTGGGCGGATTTGCATTGCGGGTCAGAAGATCCACTTAAGTACGGTCTTTGCTGGGCACGATGTGGGCGTGCGGCAAGTGGAAGACGATGTGTGGCTCGTGAGCTTTATGGATTAAGATTTAGGGTACTTTGATTTGGAATCGAATAAGGTGCAAGCCTTAGACAATCCATTTGGTCCCAAAGTACTTGGCGTGTGAGCGGTAAAAAAGTGTAAACCATGTGCTCGGTACATTGTGTAAACCATGTGACCGGTTTACACCGGAATTCGGTGGTGGCGATTCAGGGATTCGAACCCCGGACCTGCGGATTATGATTTTAAGGTGCCATCTGAGCATTGAGCTTGATGGCGCTGGGATCGTGCAATTTGTTCAATGCCGCTAAATACGCCTTGGCCGAGGCGGCAATAATATCGGGATCCATCCCCACTCCATTCACAATCCGCCCTCCCTTAGAGAGACGAACCGTGACCTCCCCCTGCGACTCGGTGCCCGACGTAATGGCATTGACCGAGTAGAGCAATAGCTCGGCACCGCTTTTTACCTTACTCTCAATGGCGTGCAAGGTGGCATCCACTGGGCCATTACCTTGAGCTTCAGAGTGCACGTCGTGACCACCCATCTTGAACACCACCTTTGCCGATGGCTTTTCACCGGTCTCTGAGTGCTGGTTCAATGAAATAAAGCTAAAGTGCTCACTTTGATCAGCCACCGAAGAATCCGACATCAAGGAAATAATGTCTTCATCAAAAATCTCGGCTTTTTGATCAGCTAAAGCCTTAAAGCGTGCGAAAGCATCATTGAGCTCGCTCTCCGACTCCAGCACCACACCTAACTCAGAAATACGTTGTTTGAACGCATTGCGACCAGACAACTTACCAAGCACGATGCGATTGGTCGCCCAGCCCACATCTTCAGCACGCATAATCTCGTAAGTATCGCGAGCCTTCAATACGCCATCCTGATGAATACCCGATGCATGAGCAAAGGCATTTGCACCAACCACGGCTTTATTGGGTTGGACCACAAAACCCGTGATTTGCGAGACCAATTTAGAAGCCGGTACGATTTGTTTGGTATCAATCCCCACATCCAATTGAAAAAAATCCTTACGGGTTCGCACCGCCATCACAATTTCTTCTAAGGAAGTATTACCTGCCCGCTCGCCCAGACCATTAATCGTGCACTCTACCTGACGGGCACCGCCAATGTGGACGCCGGCTAATGAGTTGGCCACACCCATCCCTAAATCGTTATGGCAATGCACCGACCAGATCGCTTTATCGGAGTTCGGAATCCGAGTACGCAAAGTTTTAATGAACTCGCCATAGAGTTCAGGAACGGCATAACCAACCGTATCAGGAACGTTTATCGTGGTTGCGCCTTCAGCTATGACTGCCTCTAGGACTCGGCATAAGAAGTCCATATCCGAACGGTAACCATCCTCTGGAGAGAACTCAATATCCCCCGCCAAGTTTCTGGCAAAGCGGATGGACTTTTTTGCTTGCTCATACACCTGCTCCGGGGTCATGCGCAATTTCTTTTCCATATGCAAAGCGCTAGTGGCCAAGAACACATGAATGCGTTTTGCGTTAGCCGCCTTTAAGGCGTCTGAGGCCCGAGTAATATCGGTCTCATTGGCACGTGCGAGGGAACACACCACTGAATCCTTCACGGCTGCAGCAACTGCAGAGATTGCCGCAAAGTCACCTTCAGAGCTTGCTGCAAAACCAGCTTCAATCACATCGACCCGTAAGCGCTCGAGTTGACGTGCAATCCGCACCTTCTCATCTCGGGTCATGGATGCACCTGGTGACTGCTCACCATCACGCAAGGTGGTATCAAAAATAATTAATCGGTCACTCATCATTGATTCCTTCTTTAATAATCCAATGCTCCGTTTTCTAAAACAAAAACCCCAGCGGTTTGGCTGGGGCTGGTTTGCGAACTTAGTGCCTTACTTCATTTGTCTAAGCGCGACCCGCCCCGAGCCGAAGGCCCAGTGCTAGAAGAAGTAGAAGCGCATTTAATTGATTCATCATGGAAGTAATATACCCCATTTACTCGGACTTGGCTGAGACTGTGGTTTCTCCACCAATCCGACGCCCCATCGCCCGCTCCCACATCCACAATACATAGCCAGACAGGGAATACACCACAAAGAGTCCAAATAGAGTTAGGGGTGGATTGGAAGAGATTAGTACAAAACCGAGGATCAAAAGAACCATCGCCCAGAACGGTACCCGATAACGAATATCCAAAGCCTTACCACTATAAAAACGGGCATTCGAAACCATGGTTAGTCCTGCATAAATCGTAATGAAAAAGGTGACCAATGGAATTGCTGAGTCCTTCACAGGTATCTTGTTATCGTCCGCCAACCAAATAAAACCAGCCAAGAGCGCTGCGGCGGCTGGACTTGGCAAACCCTGGAAAAACCTTTTATCAACCACGCCGATATTGGCATTAAAGCGCGCCAAGCGGAGTGCGGCTCCGGCACAGTAGGTAAATGCCGCTAACCAGCCCCACTTACCAAGATCTTTTAATACCCACTCATACGCTACCAAGGCTGGAGCTACACCGAATGAGACCATGTCTGCCAGAGAATCGTATTGCTCACCAAATGCGCTTTGCGTGTTGGTCATCCGCGCAATTCGGCCGTCCATGCCATCGAGTACCAAGGAAGCAAAGATCGCAATGGCTGCAACCTCAAAGCGATGGTTCATGGCGTTCACAATCGCAAAGAACCCGCAGAACAATGCTGCAGTAGTAAATAAATTCGGTAATAAATAAATACCTTTGCTATGTGGACGAGGCGGCTCGATCTCAAGATCGTCCCCGGTTAAATCCTCTGCAGAATCCCACTCCTCGCGTCGCGTATTTTTGCTCCGCAGAAAACGGGAGCGGTCTGTACGGAACTTGCGGCGCGGGGTCATCGCTTAGTCCAATCCTGGTAAACGTGCCAGTGCGGTATTGGTAGCAAAGACCTTCTCACCAACACTCACCAAGGGCTCAGCATCTAGAGGTAGGTACACATCCACCCTCGATCCGAAGCGGATAAATCCATAGCGCTCACCGCGTTTCACACGATCATTAATGTGTATATAGCACAAAATACGACGAGCAATTAAACCGGCGATTTGCACTAGGGTGATGGTCTTGCCATTGGCATCGATCAAGACCGCATTGCGCTCATTCTCCGTTGAAGCCTTGTCAAGGCTGGCATTAAAGAACTTGCCTGGAAAATAGGTAACCTGCTTAATCAGTCCATTCACCGCAGACCGATTGGAGTGCACATTAAAGACATTCATGAACACGCTAATCTTTAAGGCTTCCCGATTCGCATAGGGATCATGGGCTTTCTCAACCACCACAATGCGCCCATCCGCTGGCGATAAAACAAGATCCTTACCAAGAGGGGTGATTCGTTGTGGATCACGAAAGAACTGCAGCGTGAAGATGAAGAATAGCCACAATGGCCATGACCAGAAAAAACCAGCATAGCGATGCACTACAAAAGCTAAGACCCCAATCACAACCAGATAGAGCCAACCCTCTTTGGCAATGATGGGGTGTGGATACATCATTGGATGATTACCTTCTGAACTTAGTTCTTCGACTGGTCAACGAGTTTGTTTTTCGCAATCCAAGGCATCATGGCACGCAATTTCGCACCCACAACTTCGATCTCATGATTAGCGGTCAAACGGCGACGAGAAATCAAGGTTGGTGCGCCAGCCCGATTTTCAAGGATGAAGCTCTTGGCATACTCACCCGTCTGAATGTCTTGCAAGGCCTTACGCATCGCATTCTTGGTCTCTTCAGTCACAATCCGTGGACCAGTGACGTACTCACCATACTCGGCATTGTTTGAAATCGAGTAGTTCATGTTGGCGATACCGCCTTCATAAATGAGATCCACGATTAACTTTAACTCGTGTAAGCACTCAAAATAGGCCATCTCAGGGGCATAACCAGCTTCAACCAAGGTCTCGTATCCGGCTTTGATTAACTCCACGGTACCACCGCACAGCACGGCTTGCTCGCCAAATAAATCGGTTTCGGTTTCTTCACGGAAATTGGTCTCGATCACACCAGCACGACCACCGCCATTCGCAGTTGCATAAGAGAGGGCTAAATCACGTGCAGAGCCCGACTTGTCTTGATAGACCGCAATCAAATGGGGTACGCCACCGCCTTGGGTGTATGTGCTTCGAACGGTATGTCCAGGTGCCTTCGGAGCAATCATGATGACATCTAAATCGGCACGAGGAATCACTTGACCGTAATGCACATTAAAACCGTGGGCGAACGCTAAGGCGGCGCCTTGTTTGATGTTGGCATGCACTTCGTTTTTATACACGTCAGCAATTTGCTCATCAGGCAACAGCATCATCACAACGTCTGCGTCTTTCACTGCCTCAGCAACTTCTTTGACTTGTAAACCGGCATTGGCCGCTTTTTTCCACGATGCGCCATCTTTCCGCAAACCCACAGTGACTTTCACGCCAGAGTTATTCAAATTTTGCGCGTGGGCATGACCCTGTGAGCCATAACCAATAATGGTGACTTTTTTACCTTTGATCAGGGACAGATCGGCGTCCTTGTCATAAAAAACTTTCATACGATTTCCTTAAATTAAATAAAGAGTGATTAAAACTAAACTTTCAGAATGCGTTCACCGCGCCCAATTCCCGAACCGCCAGAACGGACAGTTTCCAGAATCGATGCGCGATCAATTGCGCTAATGAATGCATCTAACTTACTACTCACACCAGTGAGCTCAATCGTGTAACTTTTATCAGTCACATCGATAATGCGCCCGCGGAATATATCCGTGGTGCGCTTTAATTCCTCGCGCTCCTTACCAACCGCCCGCACTTTGATCATCATGAGTTCGCGCTCGATATGAGGACCTTCGGTTAAATCAAAGACCTTTACCACCTCAACCAAGCGATTGAGATGCTTGGTAATTTGTTCAATCACATCATCTGAGCCAATCGTGACCAGGGTCATGCGGGACAGAGATGGGTCTTCAGTCGGTGCGACGCTGAGAGTCTCAATGTTGTAACCGCGCGCCGAGAATAAGCCAACGACTCGTGAGAGCGCTCCCGGCTCGTTCTCGAGCAAAACAGAAATAATGTGACGCATTAGAGATCCTCACTTCCAAGCAGCATCTCACTAATGCCCTTACCTGCTTGCACCATAGGCCAGACGTTTTCCTGCGGATCAATCTGGAAATCCATAAACACAGTGCGATCCTTTAATTTGAGAGCTTCTTTGAGTGCGGGCTCAACATCTGCTTTGGTCTCAATGCGCATCCCCACATGACCATAGGCTTCAGCCAACTTCACAAAATCGGGCAATGAGTCCATGTAAGAACTGGAATAGCGTTTACTGTAAGTTAATTCTTGCCATTGACGCACCATGCCTAAATATCGATTGTTTAAGGAAACAATCTTGATCGGCGTGTTGTACTGAGTCAGCGTTGAGAGCTCTTGAATACACATTTGGATCGAACCCTCTCCGGTGATGGTAACGACCTCCTGATCTGGGAATGCTTTTTTAATGCCCATGGCATAAGGCAAACCAACGCCCATGGTGCCTAAGCCACCCGAGTTAATCCAGCGCCGTGGTTCATTGAACTTGTAGAACTGGGCTGCCCACATCTGATGTTGGCCAACGTCTGAGCACACAAAGGCATCGCCCTTGGTCAGCTCCCACAGTTTTTCAACGACGTATTGAGGTTTGACAATTTGGGAATCACGATCGTATTTCAAACAATCGCGCTTCTTCCATTCATTAATTTGATCCCACCATGCTTTTACCTTCGCTTGATTCTTGCGAGCCGGTGCCGCTCTTAATTGAGCACTGATATCAACCAAAATCTCTTTGAGATCACCCACAATCGGAATGTCTACCTTGACGCGCTTTGAAATCACCGATGGGTCAATATCAATATGAACAATCTTGCGAGGATGACTTGCGAAGTGTGCAGGGTTGCCGATCACGCGGTCATCAAAACGGGCACCAATTGCAATCAATACATCGCAGTGCTGCATCGCCATATTGGCTTCATAGGTGCCGTGCATTCCAAGCATGCCCACAAACTGCTGATGCGTCCCCGGGAATCCACCCAAGCCCATGAGCGTATTGGTTACTGGATAGCCTAAAAGCTCAGCAAACTCTTTGAGTTCCTTGGCGGCTTCGGCCATGATGATGCCACCACCGGTATAAATATAGGGGCGCTCAGCCTCTTGTAATAGGGATACTGCTTTACGAATCTGTCCACTATGCCCCTTGATCACCGGGTTGTATGAACGCATGCTCAGACTATCGGGATAGACAAAGGGTCCTTTAGTTGCCGAAACATCCTTTGGAATATCGACCAATACAGGTCCAGGACGGCCGGTGCGAGCAATATGAAAGGCTTTTTTAAGGGTCACCGCAAGATCGTTCACATCCTTGACCAAGAAATTATGTTTTACGATCGGACGGGTGATGCCTACCGTATCAGCCTCTTGGAAGGCATCCTCACCAATGGCATAGGTCGGCACATTACCGGTAATGATGACCATCGGAATGGAATCTGTGTAGGCGGTTGCAATACCAGTTACGGCATTTGTTACCCCAGGACCGGAAGTAACGAGTGCAACGCCGACTTTGCCAGTCGCGCGCGCGTAGCCATCGGCCGCATGAACCGCTGCTTGTTCATGGCGAACCAAAATATGTTCAAACTTATCTTGCTTGAAGATCTCGTCATAAATAAAGAGAACCGCACCACCGGGATAGCCCCAGACATATTCGACTCCCTCAGCATGCAAGGCATGCACCAACATCTTAGCACCAATCATTTCGGGGGCAGATTGTTTTGTAGGACTAGTGGAATCGGATTGAGAACCTATAGCGACCTGACCACCTTTGGTGGCTAAAAACTCAGCATTACTCGTATTCATTGTCATTTTCCTTTGCAATTTTCGGCAAAAAATTGTTTAGGCTGTTCTGTCCCTTACTTATGGTCCGGGTTCGAACGGCACAGCCGCAAAGAAAAAAGACTGCCACTTCTTGAATGGTTTCTTTGCGGTAAGCCTTTCATTGTAAAGCAATAGCCTAGAATGAGCGAGTTCAGGCCGTATTTTGGGCCAAATACTAGCAACGAAACCACTAAAACAAAGATCATTTATTCGCAGTAATCCACATGGCATCTGCCCAAGAACTCGATCAATTTCTCGCTGCTGTTGAGAAAAAAGCCTTCAAACAGGCCGTCTATGCGGTTCGGGATGAGGCGGCTGCTCTCGATGTTGTACAGGATGCGATGATTAGCTTGGCCCAAAAATATGGTGATCGGCCCGCCGCAGAGTTCCCGTTGATTTTCACCCGAATTCTGCAAAATCGCATACATGACTGGTTTCGACGTCAAAAGGTCCGCTTGACCTATGAGACCCCCTTCTCCGCTCTGGGGGCTGGCATGGATGGGGAGGAGGATTTTGATCCCCTTGAACTGATTGAGATACGGGATGGAGGCCCAATACCCCTAGATGCCAGTGCAGCATTAGCCAATCAAGAGTTATTGGCTATCCTAGAGACAGAAATATCAAAATTGCCAAGTCGTCAACGAGAGGCCTTCCTCATGCGTTATTGGGATGAACTAAGTACTTCTGAGACGGCCCTTGCTATGGGATGCAGCGAGGGGAGCGTTAAAACCCATTGCTCCCGAGCCGCCCACACTTTGGCAGCTGCATTGAAGGCCAGAGGAATTGTGTTGTGATGATGAATACCAATCAACAAAATTTGGATCTAGTTGAGCAAGAGTTTGGAAAGCGGGTAACCCGTTTATTAAGCGCTCAATCTGAAAATCTCAGCGGCGATATCCAATCGCGCTTGCGAGATGCGCGCGCCACTGCCCTCAGTCGCTCCAAGGCGGAACCCGTTTTTGTTGCACAACTCCAAACGACCCATCGTAGCTTTCGGAATTCATCTTGGAATAAACCCATTTGGTCATTCACCGGATGGCTCGTCCCTGTTTCCGTCGTAGTCCTTGGCTTAATTGCCATCACTGAATGGCAAGAAGACTTGCGCATCAACGACATCGCAAATGTGGATATTGCCTTACTGACCGATGATGTGCCACCCGATGCGTTTGTTGATAACGGCTTTATGGCGTTCTTAAAACTGAAGACCCTTGCCAAACCAGAAGCGGATGAGAAAAAGTCCGACGACGAAAAAATTTAGCGATGCAAATCCGACTTCTGGCACCAGCCCTTCTCGCTCTCTTCATCGCACTGTCGAACTCTGGGGCTTATGCACAGAATTCTGAGCCAAGCCCTTCTGCTAAGGTAACTGATAAGAAAGTCGATAAACTCGCTTGGAAGCAATTAAACCCTCTTCAGCAAACCGTACTCGCGCCATTAGAGAGTGATTGGGAAACCTTGAGCAATGACCGCAAAACAAAATGGTTGCGGGTCGCTAATCGCTACCCCTATATGACCGCCCCCGAGCAAGAACGTCTTCAGGGGCGAATGGCCGATTGGGCAAAACTGCCCCAAAGGGATCGGCGTATTGCTCGCGACAACTATCTATCAAGCTTGCAAATTCCAGCGGAGCAAAAGGCGGCTGCCTGGGAGGCTTATCAACAACTCACTGAAGAAGAAAAGCAAAAACTTGCCCAGCAAGAACTCAATAAAAGAAAGTCGGGGGCGGTTACAGCACCCGCAATCCAACCTCGCGCGGTCATCAACACCCCTTCTGGGCCCACCCCAAACTCCACAATCAAATAAACTCTGTGGATGAACCCCACCGAGATAAATGCTTTGCCAACCCCTCGATTTTGGCGACGCGTATTTTGTAATCTTTATGAACAACTGCTTCTCGTTGGGGTATTAGCGCTCACCTTTATGGTCCCCAATTTATTAATTGGGGTTTTATTTGGTATTGCCATTCCCAGTTGGCTCAGTTTTTTCTACTTATATGGTGTGCTGGGGTTTTACTTTGTCTGGTACTGGCGACGCAACGGACAAACCCTGGCCATGCAAACCTGGCGCATGCAAATCGTGGCTGAGGATGGTGGGCTGCTAGCCAAAAATCAGGCGCTTTGGCGTTACGTCTACGGCTCGCTATGGATCGTGCCCTGCCTCATTATTCACGCGATCCATCCACTACGAGGATGGCAAATCATTGGTTTATTGTTTTCAGTTTCTCTTTTCCTTTGGCCGCTTAGCACCTATTTGGATCGCAAGCATCGCCAGGGCATACCAGATCGGATGGCACAAACTAAATTAGTTCAGTTGCCACCAAAATCGAAGGTCTCTTCGACTTCTGCTCCAAAACCTAATTAGACCTCGCGCAAGCACTCCATCGTGCTTGCCGTCTGAATCTTTTGCTGCAAGCGAAATCCGGCAAGCAAACTCACGCATACCCCTAAAACAATACCAAGTCCAATCGCGGTTCCAAAGGAGTAGAACTCAATTTCCAATACGTATCGACCCAAAGCCCACGTGGTCGCACTTGCAGCCAAGCCGCCCAATAGGCCTGACAAAAATCCAATGGTGGTGAGCTCAATGACAACAAGTTGCGCCAGGGTTCGCTTCGAAGCACCCACCGCCTTGAGCAGAGCCGCATCCCGAAAACGATCATCTTGCGTGGATCCAATTGCGGCAAACAGTACCAAAATCGCAGCACACAAGGTGAATACCAATAACAAGCCCAATGCACTTGCCAGACGATTTAACACCTCCTGAATTTGACGAATCGAGTTCTCAATATCAACAATTGTTAAATTCGGATAGGTTTGCGCCAACTTGAGATCTAAGTTTTCGCGTTCTTTGGGCTGGTGGTACGAGGTAATCCAAGATTTTGGAAAATCATCCAAGGCCTTCGGAGGAAAGATCACAAAGAAATTAACCTGCATGGATCCCCAATCGAGTTTGCGCATCGAGGTAATGGGTGCAGTAATTTTTTGGCCGGCGATATCAAAGCTCATTTGATCGCCCATGCGAAGATTGAGGGTCTTCGCAATACCACTCTCAATGGAGATTTGTGGAGTGACCGAATTACCAAACCATTGACCAGCAACTAACTGATTGTCGCTTGGTAATTGATTGCTGTACGAGAGATTGAATTCACGATCAACTAAGCGGCGTGCATTATCGGTTTGGTAATTGTCAGGCATCACCTCTCGCTCATTAATATGCGTGAGTCGCCCCCGAACCATTGGATAAAGCTGAGCCTCAGTAATGCCTTCGGCAATTAACATACGCTGCACTTCTGCTTTCTGATCATTTTGGATATTGATCAAAAACCGATTCGGGGCGTTATCAGGCACATTGGCTTGCCAACTTTGCAATAAGTCTTGGCGCAACAAAAAGATCAGCAGGAGCGCCATAATGGCTAACGCCAAAGAGCTCACCTGAATCATGGCAAAAGCAGCGCGGCGTGATTGTGTGCTGATCGCAAAGCGGGTCACAAAGCCGATCCTCGCAAGGTAACTTGATTGACTAAAGCACTCAAGACCCCACAAGCCAAGCCAAGCGAGCCCCGCAAAGAGTAATGCGCCAAGCCCAAATGAACCAGTCGCCCAAACCAGCAACTTCAGATCACGGGTTGCCCAAAATACCAATGCCAAACAACTAATGAATCCAAATAATGCAATCGATTTAGCAGCCAGTGGTACCTTGCCAAACTCTCGGCGCACTAAACGCAATGGGGAGATCTGACTTAAGGTCAAGATCGGTGGTCCTGCAAAACCAAAAAGAAGTAAGAGTGCAAACACCACACTCCAAACCACGGGCCATACCGAGGGCAATGGCAGACGAGTCTGAATAAGCCCACCCAAGAGTTGCATCAACAGCTCTTGAGCAAACCAGCCAATGAATCCCCCAAGAATAGTTGCTACCACACCAATCATCGTGAGGATATACAGTTGTTTGCGAAGAATTTGCGCCTGACTCGCACCAAAGCATTTCCAAACTGCGCAGCTATCGGCTTGCTTGAGAACATAGCGCCTGGCAGCAAGGGCAATTGCTAAGGCGCAGATTAAGGCGGTCATTAAAGCCACAAGCGATAAGAAGCGCTCTGCACGCTCTAAGGTTTTGCGCATGACCGGCTGAGCATTCTCTAGGGACTCAATGCGAATACCGCGTAATTTTTGTTGCTCAATATGATTGAGAGCCCAATCTTGGTAGCCCCGAATTTGAGGATCGGTTCCAGATAGCAGTAGGCGATAGGTCACTCGACTTCCAAAGCCAATCAACCCTGTACTTGCTAAATCATCAATACCAATCATGGCTCGGGGTGCAAAGTTCATAAAGGCTGCACCCCGATCAAGTTCCCGCACAATGACTGCATCAATCCGAAATTGACGATCGCCAATGCTTAGTGAATCGCCTAACTTTGCACGCAAGGAAATTAATACGGCGGGGTCGACCCAAACCGTATTTTTGGGAGGCATTCCGGTAACCTCTTCAATCGACCGTTCATCGACCCTACCGTCATTCACTTGACGACTAATTTGCAATTGCCCCCTGAGGGGATAGAGGGCACTTACGGCCTTTAGTGAACTTAATTTACTTTCCCCGCCATGGCTTACCATGCTGGGGAACACCACTGTTTGGGCAATGTTTAGTTTCTGAGACTTTGCCGCCTCAATCAATGCGGGCGCAATGGGCTGATCTGCAGCAATCAATAAATCGGCAGCCAGCAGCGTACGGCCATCGATTTCAAAGCTGCGCTGAAGACGATCAGCTAAAAAGCTGACGCTGGAGAGCGCAGCTACGGAAAGCACAAGGGCAATAAAGAGCCAAAAGAGCTCCTTAGCGCGAAGCTCTTTTAGGAGCATCTGCATATTAGTTAAATACTGGGAACCTGACCACCATCCACCCGAATTACAGAGCCAGTGATGTAGGAAGCATTTTGACTTGCTAGGAATGCCGCGGTATCGCCATACTCCTTTGGATCACCATAACGACCCGCAGGAATGGTTTTCAAACTTGCGCTCACAACGGCGTCGTAGGTGATGTTCTCCCGCTTCGCACGCGCCTCATCGAGTTGGCGTAAGCGATCGGTTGCCACTCGACCTGGCATGATGACATTTACGGTTACCCCATCGGCTGCCACCTCCGCAGCCAAGGTTTTGGACCAACCGAGTAATGCAGCTCTTAACGTGTTTGAAATCGCTAGATTACGAATCGGTACGATTGCTCCGGAAGTGGTACTGGTAATAATGCGGCCCCAACGACGCTCACGCATCCCCGGCAAGACTCGATCGGTAATCTTCATGAGGGAGAGCACCATCTCCTGAAAGCTTTTTTGCCACAACTGCGGATCTTGACCACTTGCTGGTGTTGGTGGCGGTCCACCAGTGTTATTAATCAAGATATTGACTGGTCCCAACTGGTTTTCAATCGTCTGTACATGACCATCAATTGCATTGAGATCAGCGAGATCCCAATTTAAGGCGAGTGCCTTGCCGCCAACCGACTCAATCATCTTGACGGTCTGTGCGAGACCTTCGGCATTTCGACCGGTCACCGCAACCTGAGCGCCCTCCCGGGCTAAAGAATGTGCCATCGCCTGACCTAAGCCTCGGCTTGATGCCAGCACTAATGCAGTCTTTCCCTTAATTCCTAAATCCATCGTGCACTCCCTTATTCGTTGTTTTACTTATTAGTTGACTTCGGCTGAGTCAATGGCTTTGGCAGTTTCTTTGTGCCAGCATCCAAATCCACTTCATAACGCTGCAAGATGGAGGCGAACGCTTGCTGCAAGCCATTGGCTAACGTACCTGAACGATTATCCTTTAAAGGCACGCGCTGTGTGTAACGGTTACTCATTAAGATCGGATTTTGAGTACCGGTTGATAAAACGGTTAGATAAAAATGGATGCTAACCACGGCTTCAGGCTGGACTCGATAATCCCCATACAGTTCAGTAACATTCACTTAAAGTGCGTAATACGGAAAGAAGGTGTTGCTTTGGTTCACTGCCGCCTTGAAGATATTGGCTTCGCTAATCCATTGGCGCGTCGCATTACTCACCATCTCAGCAGGAGTGGAAATATACCCGTTATAGAAATCCTTCTTATGGCCCAAGGTATCCGCACTAATTTGTCCCGATAGAGTCACGCAAGCAATCGCTCCCGATGCGCGCCAGTTTGCAACTGGGGCCGTTGAGGTTGTGCGTTTGGGAGAAGCCATATTCTGACTATTAAAGCAAAGAATCGTGACTTATAAAAACTTGCCACTGGGGCAAATCAAGGAATATGGCGCGGCTGGCAGGATTCGAACCCACGACCCCTTGGTTCGTAGCCAAGTACTCTATCCAACTGAGCTACAGCCGCATCAGGCAGAATTATGCCATGGATACGAAGAACTACATCACACCGGCTGGGCATGAGGCACTAAAAACTGAGCTTTTGCATCTTTTGGACCACGAGCGTCCTGAAATTGTGCAAGTGGTCCATTGGGCCGCATCCAATGGAGATCGCTCAGAAAACGGCGATTACATTTACGGTAAGAAGCGTTTGCGCGAGATCGATCGACGGATTCGATTCCTCAACCAACGTTTGGAGAATGCAGTGGTGGTCAATAACCAAGATCGTATTTCAAATGGTGGTGATCCCGAGCAAATTTTTTTTGGGGCAACCGTTATCTATAGCGATACCGAGGGAACGGATACCCAAATCCGGATTGTTGGGATCGATGAGGTCGATCTCGAAAAAGGCTATGTGAGTTGGATTTCACCAATTGCGAAAGCCCTAATCAAAGCCAAAGTGGGCGACACCGTTCGAATCCAAACGCCTGCGGGTGCTAAGGAAATTGATATTCTGGATGTGCGCTACGAGGACTGCTAAGAACTAGACGCTTTTATTGCGGATTACCCGGAACACGTCGGTGTTGGCGCGCAAACCGCGTAACACTCGAGAGAGATGCAAACGATTCAATACTTGAATGGTAAAGCGCATCGTCACAGAGTCCTCTTTGTATTTATCATCCATTGAAACATTTAAGATGTTCGAATCAGCCGATGTAATCGAACTCGCAACGCGGGCGAGCACGCCCTTTCCTTGCTTAGTATCTACCGTAATAGCCACATCAAACTCTCGCTTAGTATCTTTACTCCATTGCACACCAACCCATTTATCACTGTCTTTTGACAGCATGCGATGCGCCACCTTGCAATCCTGGGTGTGGATTTGCAATCCCTCTCCTTTACCCAGATAAGCCATGATGTCATCGCCAGGAATCGGATGGCAACAGGTTTGAAAACTGACCGACATACCCTCACGACCATCCACGACCAGAGATTGCGTTTGCGTCTCATGATCCGAACCACCCCAATCGTTCGAGCCAAGACGCATTTGCTCAGACCCGCCCTCTTCACCAACTAGGATTTTTAAACGAGTCGCTAACTCAGCAGCAGTCCGTCGTCCCAAGACAATATTGACGCAAACCTCCTCGCGGGATTTATCGCCGGTCCAATGCAATAACTTTTCCCAAATCTCGGGCATCAGGAGCCCTGCATCAACACCTTGCTGTCGCAGCGCACTCGCTAATAAACGTTCACCTAATTGCAGTGCCTCAGCATAGTGCTTAGTCTTTAATGCATGTCGAATGGCCGCACGGGCTTTACCAGTGCGCACAAACTCCAACCACCCTGGGTTTGGCTGTGAGGATGTGGAGTTGATCACTTCCACAATATCGCCATTCTTGAGTTCGGTACGCAGTGGCAATTGCAAATTATTAATCTTGACCGTAACGCAGGTGTTCCCAAGATCACTATGGATGGAGTAAGCAAAGTCGAGAGCCGTTGCGCCGCGTGGCAACGCACGAATTTGGCCTTTAGGAGTAAATACATAGACCGCATCGGGGAACAAATCGATCTTGACGTGCTCTAAAAATTCTTGTGAGTCACCGCTGTTATCTTGAATATCAACAAGTGACTGCAACCATTGGTGCGCGCGGTTTTGCACTTCACTGAGTTCCGGTGAGCCATCCTTATAAGCCCAATGGGCCGCTACCCCAGATTCAGCCACGGCGTGCATGTCCGCGGTGCGTACCTGAAACTCGACCGGTACACCAGATGGACCCACTAAGGTGGTGTGTAAGGATTGATAGCCATTCAACTTAGGAATCGAGATGTAATCCTTAAACTTCCCGGGCATAGGTTTATAGATGGAATGCAAAATTCCAAGGGCTCGGTAGCACTCATCGATCGTACGGACGGTAACTCGGAAAGCGTAAACATCCAAGACTTGTGAGAAGCTCAAATGCTTACTGCGCATTTTGTGATAAATGCTAAAGAGGGTTTTCTCACGACCCTGCAAATCGACCTCAATCCCAGCCTTGGCAAATTGCATCCGCACCGCATCCAGAATCTTGTCAACCATCTCACGACGATTACCACGCGCCTTCTTAACCGCTTTCTCAATCGCCCGAAAACGCATCGGCATGGAATGCTTAAAGCTAATATCTTGTAAATCACGGTAGATTAAGTTGAGCCCCAGACGGTGTGCAATCGGGGCGTAGATTTCCATCGTCTCTAATGCAACCCTGCGTCGTTTTTCAATGGGGACCGCATCAAGAGTGTGCATATTATGGGTTCGGTCAGCCAACTTGACCAAGATGACGCGCACATCACGGGCCATTGCCATAAACATTTTCCGAAAACTCTCAGCTTGAGCCTCGGCATGACTCTGAAACTCTAATTTATCAAGTTTGGTTAAGCCCTCAACCAGCTCAGCCACTTTCGTACCAAATTGATTGATGAGGTCGGTCTGAGTGCAACCAGAATCCTCAATCACGTCGTGGAGCAAAGCGGCCATGATGCTCTGGGCATCTAAACGCCAAGTTGCGCACAGCTCGGCAACCGAGACCGGGTGACTAATATAGGGTTCGCCGCTATGGCGGTACTGACCCAAGTGCGCGGCGTCTGCGAACTGAAACGCTTTCTTGATCTGGTTTATTTCCTCAGGCTTTAAATAATGAAGCTTGTCGGTTAAACCGGTAATTGATACAACTTGCTGCTTGGGGGGTAATGTGGGTTGTGAGGTGGGGCCAAAAAGATGGCGGCTGGATTGCTCCAGTAGGGATGCAATCACGCTTTGAGCAGGATTGGCGCTTGGTAAAGACTTGCTTGTGCGTGTCTGGCTAGACGAGACTTCGTCTAGCGAACCCGTTGTGGTGACAGTTGACGCCACAGCGGGACCTCCGGCTTAGAGAGGTACTTTGGTCAACATATCCCGATCGGTTACCCCAACAGCAATCTCACGCAAAGCAACGACCGTCGCTTTATCTTTTGCGTCGACTCGGGCTGCATGTCCCTGAACTAATTGCCGAGCGCGGTAGGTGCCAGCTAGGACCAACTCAAAACGATTGGGAATGGTTTTTAGACAATCTTCTACAGTAATACGGGCCATTCTGAACTCACTTATTTAGATTAACCCCTATAGGATACCCGATGACTGGCTATCATGCCCCAAGACGCTTGACCAAGGCTGGGTAACGGGCCATCATCGGCCCGGTACGCAACCGGCTGGCAGCTAAAATCGCCTGCAGGTCTCTTAGGGCGTCTGCAAAGACCTCGTTAATGACAATGAAGTCGGCTTCGTGGGCGTGTTGTAACTCGATGTGGGCAGCTGCAACACGCTTTGCAATCGTGACCTCATCATCCTGGCCACGCTTATGCAATCGTTCCTCAAGAGCCTCAATTGAGGGCGGGAAGATAAACACCCAAATCGCCTGAGGAATTAATTTGCGAATTTGCTGAGCGCCCTGCCAATCAATTTCCAGGATCACATCCTGACCTTGTTGCATTTGGCCCTCAATCCACGAGCGCGAAGTGCCATAGAGATTGCCATGCACTTGCGCAGACTCCAGAAAATCACCGGCAGCCTGTTTAGCCAAAAAGGCCTCTTTTGTAATGAAGGAGTAATCACGGCCATCTAGCTCACCGGCGCGCGGTGCACGCGTGGTGCACGACAGCGAGAGTTGTAAGCGATGATCAGACTCCAAAAGCGCATTCACTAAAGACGATTTGCCAGCCCCTGAAGGAGCCACAATCATCAACATACTGCCCTGGTAGGTGTTTGGAGTGCTCATGGTCATCACTCCAAATTTTGCACTTGCTCGCGCATTTGCTCAATCAATAATTTAAGCTCCAATGCGGCATTAGTGCAATCTTCATGAACTGATTTGGATCCAAGGGTATTGGCCTCGCGATTTAGCTCCTGAATCAAGAAATCTAAGCGCTTACCCACGGCCCCACCCTCTCCAATCGCGGTCCTTGCGACCTGAATATGCGTTTTAAGACGAGCCAACTCTTCGGCAACATCAATCCGAACCGCATACAAAACCACCTCCTGCCGAATACGCTCTAATAACTCGATATTAAAGGGGATATTGGCTTGCGTAGCATGCACACCCAAGGCCTCCTCAATCCGGCCCACTAATTTGTTTTGATAAAGGGTCACAATCTCAGGAATACGAGGTTCAAGTTTGGTCACCATGCCTTGCATCGCATCAAGAGCATTCATTAAAACCTTGGCGAGCGCCTGGCCCTCAGCCTGCCGCGATTGCAGCAACTGCCGCAAAGCCTCTTCGCCCGCTTGAAGGGTTGCACGTTGCCACTGATCCTCAGGTGTTTCTGAATCCGCCACTACGCCTGGATAGCGGAGGATATCGGCAACACGCAACTCCTCGGCCGTAGGAAATTGTCCCTGAATCTTGGCTTGTGCCTCTTTTAAGGCCATTAGTTTGGTTGGGTCGATCGCGATTGTTTGGGGTCGCGTATGCTCGTTTGAGCTTTCACGCCATGCAGCCCTAAACTCAACCTTACCGCGCTTGAGATGCTTATTGAGGAGTTCACGTAAAGCACCTTCAGCAGCACGGCACTCATCGGGTATCCGAAAGCTCAGATCCAAAAAGCGGCTATTAACTGCCCGAATCTCAACCTGAAGATTGACATAACTCCCCTCACCCATCTCAATGGGATGGGAAGCGCTGCCATAACCAGTCATGCTCGATATCATGTAGGCATTGTAAATTGCAAAAAAGGAAGTCTTCCATGAATCGTCCCAGCCAACGCCAAGCACGTGATCTGCGGCCTATTACCATTACACGTTCCTTTACAAAACATGCCGAGGGCTCGGTCTTAATCGAATTTGGGGACACCAAGGTTCTTTGCACCGCGAGCGTTCTTGAAAAGGTGCCACCTCATCAAAAAGGCTCTGGCGAAGGTTGGGTCACTGCTGAGTACGGCATGTTGCCCCGCTCCACCCACACCCGCTCGGATCGTGAAGCTGCTCGGGGTAAGCAAAGTGGTCGTACTCAAGAGATTCAGCGACTGATTGGTCGAGCCTTGCGCAGCGTCTTTGATCTCAAAGGACTTGGCGAGCGCACTATTCATCTTGATTGCGATGTGCTTCAAGCCGACGGGGGAACGCGCACCGCAGCGATTACCGGTGCCTATGTTGCTGCCCGCGATGCAGTAAACCGTTTACTTCACCAGAAGCTAATTACCTCTGATCCGATCATCGATAGTGTGGCGGCGATCTCGGTGGGCATTTATCAGGGCGTTCCCGTTCTCGATCTTGATTACGCAGAAGACTCAGAGTGTGACACCGATATGAATGTGGTGATGACCGGTCGTGGTGGCATGATTGAAGTGCAGGGAACGGCCGAAGGGGCTCCGTTCTCACGCTCTGAACTCGACGCACTATTAAACCTTGCTCAAGTTGGCATTGATGAGCTAACGCGTATCCAGAAAAATGCCCTAGCCGCATGAACCAACGCTTGGTATTGGCTTCGAATAATGCCGGGAAGCTGAGAGAGTTTGCGCAATTGTTTGAGCCCTTTGCAATTGAACTCATCCCCCAAGGGCAGTTGCAGATTACCGCTGCAGAAGAACCATTTGATCGCTTTATTGATAATGCCCTAGCGAAGGCGCGGCATGCCAGCAAGCTCAGCGGTTTACCTGCCATTGCAGATGACTCAGGCATTTGTGTGGATGTATTAGGTGGTGCACCCGGCGTGCGATCAGCCCGCTTTGCTGGTGAGCATTGCTCAGATACCGATAACAACCAAAAGCTATTGTCTTTACTGGTGGGTCATGCAAACCGTCAAGCCCACTATGTATGTGCCTTAGTGGTGGTTCGAGATGCTGATGATCCCAATCCGATCATCGTTGAAACGCGTTGGGACGGTGAGATTATCGATGAGCCACGCGGTGAGCATGGCTTTGGCTATGACCCCTACTTTTATCTCCCTGAACTACAGATGACCGCGGCAGAACTCAGTCCCGAGCGTAAGAACGCCATCAGCCATCGAGGGCAGGCGCTGGCTCAACTCATGGAGCAATTGGAGAAAGATCCGTTTTTTCAGAAGCTTAATGATTAACTCTGGCATCGCACTGACTGCGCTTCCTCCTCTCTCACTTTATATCCACTTCCCATGGTGTGAGCGCAAGTGCCCCTATTGCGACTTTAATTCGCATCAGGTCAAGGATGGCGGATTTAATGAGGGCCTTTACATCGAAGCGCTGGTGGCTGATCTTCAAACCGAGCTTCCCAATGTATGGGGTCGTCGAGTCCATACCATTTTTATTGGGGGCGGCACACCTAGCCTCTTATCTCCCAAAGGCCTCGATGATCTCTTATCGCATGTACGAGCCCTCATCCCCATCGAGCCCCATGCTGAAATCACTCTTGAAGCCAATCCAGGATCGGTCGAATCGGGTAAGTTTGCTGAATTTGCCAGTATTGGCATTAACCGTGTGTCCTTAGGGATACAGAGCTTTAACTCAGATCATCTCAAGGCATTGGGACGGATTCACAATCAGCACGATGCGCGCCGTGCGATTGAAATCGCACACGATCATTTTGAACGCATCAATATCGATCTGATGTACGCTCTTCCCAAGCAGACCCTTTTCGAGGCCCAGGCTGATCTTCAAGAAGCCATCTCATTCGATGTCTCGCATTTATCGCTTTACCATCTAACACTGGAACCCAACACCTATTTTGCGAGTCACCCACCCCCGCTTCCACATGAAGATGAGAGCGATGCTATGTTTGAATCCGCTCTAGAGACGCTAGTGGTAAATGGCTATGCCCGCTATGAGGTGTCGGCATACAGCAGGCCCAAGCAAGAGTGCAAACATAATCTCAATTATTGGGAGTTTGGTGACTATATTGGTATTGGTGCGGGTGCACATGGCAAGATCTCGTATCCGGATCGACTGACACGGCAGATCCGTGAACGCCATCCTGAGACCTATATGAGCAAGATGACCGATCAAGGTCATGCCGTCATTGAAAACCGTTTACTCACGCAAGACGATTTACCTTTTGAGTTCATGTTGGGAGCATTAAGACTGATTGACGGGGTGCCGACAGCAATGTTCTCGGAGCGAACGGGGTTGGGGCTCAATGCGATTAGCAAATCGATTACGGACGCTCTGCGCAAGGGCCTTTTGGAAGAGGACCCAATGCGACTCAAAGCCAGCCCACTTGGCATGCGCTATCTCAATGACCTGCAGGAATTGTTCTTGAAATAAGTGGTGGCGGAAGCGGTGAGATTCGAACTCACGGAGGACTTTCATCCTCGCCAGTTTTCAAGACTGGTGCATTCAACCACTCTGCCACGCTTCCTCTGAAGCCACGATTATAAGTATGCAATCAAAAACCTCACTTTTTTCAGCCAAACCTGACAGACAGCCGATTAATGAACTGGTTCAATCTTCCTTTTGCAAATGGTTCGGTATCTCGATAAAATAGTCATAATTCTAGTCAGAATTAGGAGATCGAGATGCAATGGCCCATTCAAGACGCAAAAGCTCGTTTTAGCGAACTACTTAAGGAATGTATGAACCAAGGTCCACAAATTATTACGAAGCACGGCACCCAAATGGCGGTATTGATACCAATAGATCAGTGGTTAGCAATGACCAAATCTAGCCAGCCCAATATCAAAGATTTGTTAATCAGTCGACAAGCTCTCAGTGATGACTTAAAAATTCCGCAACGAGGAAAAGAGCGTCACCGAAAACCAAGTGAGATTTAATTCATATGTACCTACTCGATACGAACGTCATCTCCGAATTACGTAAACCAAAACCACATACTGCAGTTTTGGAGTGGCTGCAAAACGTACCTGCATCCAATATTTTTATATCAGCTGTAAGCGTTGGCGAAATTCAAACGGGCATTGAGATTACTCGTGAGCAAGATTTAAGCAAGGCGAATGAGCTTGAGTCCTGGCTCAATCAAATCATTGCATTGGGTCAAATTATTTCACTCGATGCTGAGTGCTTCAAGCTATGGGCAAAGCTCAAGCATCGCCAATCCAACACGATATATGAGGATGCAATGATTGCGGCTACAGCAATCCTCATGAAATTGACCGTTGTAACCCGCAATACCAAAGATTTCAAACGTTTTAGGGTGCAACTACTTAATCCGTTTGATTCTTGATCCTATGATCGAATAAGGCTTTTTAGATACTTCGCGATTGCCAAACTTGAGGTTAGCGCGGGTGACTCAAAGCCAAAGAAGTTATAGAGACCTTCAATTCCATGTTCATTGGGGCTATCGATCCGAAAGTCCCCAGCGGGTTGATCTTTCGATACGATCTTCGCACGTACCCCTGAATAATCGGCCTGCAAACTACCATCCTTAAGGTCTGGCCAGTATTGACGAATGGCTGCATAGAATCGCTCGCCCCGCATCGGATCGACTGAATAGTTAATCTGATCCTCAGACTCAATCTCGAGCCACTCCACATCGGGGCCAAACTTGGCCTGCCCCGCCATATCGAGTGTCAAATGCACTCCCAAGCCACCCGGTTCTGGTACGGGATAAATTAAATGCTGAAATGGTGACTTGCCTGCTAAGGAAAAGTAATTACCTTTCGCAAAATAGGCTGTTGGAATGTGTTCCGTTGGTATTCCCTCAATGCGTTGTGCAACTGCTGGGGCGCTCATACCCGCACAATTAATGAGATACTTCGTTTGCAGTTGCATCGCATCAGCACCGCCCACCTCCAGCTCAAATCCTCCAGGGATCGCGCGCGCATGATTTAAAGGTGAGAGATAAGCAACCATCCCGCCGGCATCTTCAAAACCACCAAGCAGTGACAGCATATAAGCATGGCTATCCACAATGCCGGTGGTTTTTGACCAAATTGCTGCGGCAACACGAAGATCGGGCTCTAACGCATTGGCTTCTTTAGCTGTGATGAGGCTGATTTCTCGTGCCCCATTTTGCTGAGCACGATAGAAGATCCCGTGCAAATCATCAACCTGCTGTGGATCGCTTGCCACAATTAATTTACCGTAGCGCTGGGTTCCAACTTGATGGTCGCGGCAATACTCATAGAGCATGCGATTACCCTCAACGCATAATTTTGCTTTTAATGAATCCTTGGGGTAGTAAATGCCTGCATGGATTACTTCACTATTTCTGGAGCTACTAATGGTTCCAAACGATGCTTCGCGCTCGAGCAATACTGTTTCGTGACCTTGCAATGCCATTTCTCGGGCGACTGCTAAGCCCACGACTCCCGCCCCAACGACGACACAATCCAGTTTATCCATATTGATTCATTTTTTTGATGCCAAATCGTACCATTTCAATGAAATTTAATCCTGATGCTTTTGGAGCCCTTATTGATAAAATCGATATATGACCGCACCTTCTAACGCAGAAACATTTGACAACCCCTCAACCGCGGTTTTTGGCTCCCTGCAAGCAACGGACATTGTTCTAGATCTCGCCTATCAGGGGATTGAGTCTAAGGATTGGAAGAAGTTATTTTCTAAAGCGGAGCAAGCGCAGGTCGATCATCATTTAAAAGCTGTCTTTGCTGGCGAGCTCGTCAATACTAGCGAACATCGCCCTGCACTGCATACGGCACTGCGCAATCTGGATAAGAGTCCGATTTTGGTCGATGGTAAAGATGTCATGCCAGAGATCGCTGAAGTCTGGCAACGAATCGAGGGCTTATGTAATAAATGGGTAGGTGTGACCGATTTAATTCATATTGGGATTGGGGGCTCAGACTTTGGCCCACGACTTGCTGTGCAAGCCCTCGCTCACTCAGCGAATAAATCCAATCGCGGGCTGCGAGTTCATTTTGTGGCTAATGTCGATAGTGCTGAACTAAGTCATGCTTTAGAGCGTGCTCAAGCCAACAGTACCAAGGTATTGATTGTGTCCAAGTCCTTTAGTACAGCCGAGACTTTGATGAATGCACGAGCTGTTCTTAATTGGTTCAAAGCCAAGAAACTCACAAGCTCTCAGGTCCAAAACTCCCTATTTGCCATTACCAGTAATATTCAAGCAGCACAAGACTTTGGCATTCAAGCGAAGAATGTCTTTCCATTTTGGGATTGGGTAGGTGGCCGATTCTCTGTATGGTCTGCGGTCGGTCTACCCATTGCCTTGCAATACGGGTTTGATACTTTCAAACAATTTTTGCAAGGTGCTAATCACATGGATCGCCATGCGATTAGCGCTCGCGCCGATCAAAATCTCCCGATCCTAATGGCATTGGCTTTGTACTATCAACAAACTAAACACCATTCCAAAGCGTATGCAGCGATTCCGTACGCGCATGCCTTGGAACTTTTTCCATATTGGTTGCAGCAATTGGATATGGAAAGCAATGGCAAGCAAGTTGATTGCTTTGGTAAGTCCGTATCACTTAGTTCTCCCGTTGTCTTTGGTAGTGCTGGCACCAATGCGCAGCACTCGTATTTTCAGTTACTGCATCAAGGCCCAGAATGCATTCCGGTTGATCTGATTGCGATTAAAGAACCAATGAGCCCTTTACCAGAGGCCAAAGATCATCACCATGCCCTCTTAGCCAATTGCTTGGCACAAGCCCAAGCTTTGGCCCAAGGCCGTGATGCAAGCGACCCCAACCTCAGCTATCCAGGAAAGCGACCCAGTAATTTAATAGTGCTACCCAAACTCGATGCCTATCATTTGGGTGCTTTACTTGCTCTTTACGAACACCGCGCGGTTTGCTTAGGGGCGCTATGGGGCATTAATAGCTTTGATCAGCCCGGGGTTGAGCTAGGTAAAGTGTTAGCTAAACCGATTGAGCGCGCCCTTCAAGAAAAAGATGGTTTCAGCGCTGAATTTGACTCCATCACTGCTGCCAGAATCCATTACTTCCAGAAATAATTTCATGAACGCTCCAGCCTCGATTTTTAAAGCCTACGATATCCGCGGCATTATTGATGAAACCTTGAATCCACAAATTGCCAAAGCAATTGGTCAGGCTTTTGGAAGTCAAATGCGCGATTTGGGAGAAACGGACGTTGTTATTGGTCGAGATGGTCGACTCTCGGGCCCAGTTCTGATTGAGGTGCTGACCGAGGGTTTGCTTTCCACCGGGATTAATGTGATTGACCTCGGGATGGTCGCCACACCGATGGTGTACTTTGCTACCCATCAGACCATTGGAAATTGCCAACCGAAATCCGGCATCATGATTACAGGCAGCCATAATCCGCCCAATTACAACGGCTTTAAGATGGTGCTCGGTGGATCAGCGATTTATGGCGATCAGATTCAGGGGCTACGCCAACAAATTGAAGCCGATGATTTTCGGCAAGGGAGTGGCAAACGTTCCAGCTTCAATATCTTCCCTCAGTACTTACAAACCATTGTTGGCGATGTTCGCTTAGCCAGACCCATGAAAATCGCTGTCGATTGCGGCAATGGCGTAGGTGGTGCGTTTGCTGGAGCGTTATTTCGGGCCCTGGGCTGTGAGGTGCAAGAGCTCTTTTGTGAGGTTGATGGGCATTTTCCCAATCACCATCCAGACCCTGCCCATCTTGAAAATCTTCAAGACCTAGTTCGCAACCTTGCAACAACTAGCAATGAGCTGGGCCTTGCCTTTGATGGCGATGCCGATCGACTTGGTGTCGTAACCAAAGACGGCGAGGTGATTTTTCCGGACCGGCAAATGATGCTGTTTGCGAAGGATGTACTCAGTCGCAATCCAAAGGGCCAAATCATTTATGACGTCAAATGTACGCGTAACCTTGCCCCATGGATCCGTGAACATGGGGGCGAGCCTCTCATGTGGAAGACTGGCCACTCCTTGGTCAAGGCCAAGCTGAAAGAGACTGGTGCCCCTCTAGCTGGGGAGATGAGCGGTCACATCTTTTTTAAGGATCGCTGGTTTGGGTTTGATGATGGTCTCTATACCGGCGCTCGCCTATTAGAAATCCTTAGTCATTTTGATAATCCAAGTGCAGTGTTTAATGCCCTACCGAATGCCATTTGCACCCCTGAATTACAACTTCCATGTGCTGAGGGTGAGTCTTTTGTCTTGCTTGAGAAAATCAAGGCCAACCCCAAGTTCCCAAGTTCCCAATCGATGAATACGATTGATGGTGTCCGGGTTGAGTATGCCGATGGCTTTGGTTTGGCTCGCCCCTCGAATACAACACCGATTGTGGTGCTTCGATTTGAGGCTGATTCTGAAGAAGCGATTCAACGAATCCAGCAAGAATTCAAAGCGGCTCTTTTGGCTGTGAAGCCGGATGCAAGATTGCCTTTTTGATGAAAAAGAAAAAATATTTCCTGATAAAACCTTAAGATCTCAGCCTTTAAGTTCATTAAAAGATGGGGATAACAGAGATCTCAAGATTTATGATTCCTCTCTTTATGATTTTGTTAATCAAAAAAGAGTGCTTGATTACCAGTTAAAGAATTCTGAATTTATTAGAATTTATAACGAAATTGTTCAAAGAGAAGGCCTTCCACTAGAACAGTGGAATGCATTCTAAATTGACTAAATAATTAGAAAATTAAATCTTTTTAATTTCTTTAATCCGATTTTGCTCGTCTACTAGAACAATTTTGGGATTATGGGTTTTAGACTCGGCGTTATCAATCGGTCCGTAGGTGCAAATAATGAGATGGTCACCCACGTGGGCCTTGCGAGCAGCGGCACCATTTAAGGAGATCGCACCTGAGTCTCTGGGTGCCTTGATAATATATGTGGAGAATCGCTCGCCATTATTAATGTTGTAGAGCTCTATCTTTTCATATTCACGCATATCGGCTGCATCCATGAGATTCTCATCAATCCCACAAGAACCCTCATAATGTAAATCGGCCTCGGTCACGACTACCCGATGTAGCTTTGCCAATAACATGATACGTTTCATAGAAATCCCCTTTAAGCATGGGACTCTATCGCGAAAGTGATTGCGAGTTAAGATTGATGGATGAGCACAATGAATGAATCACTCTCGACCGGTAATTTTTATGATTACCTCCAGCAAGATGCATCGGGGGCTACTTGTATTGCACAGGCGTGGGCCAAAACGCCTGCTCCACTTGCTTTGGGAGAAAAGCAGGATGTGATTGAGCGGATCAAGGCCTTATTGAAGGCAAGGGATGCGGTCATTGTGGCGCACTATTACGTCGATGGCGATATTCAAGATCTTGCAATCCAAACTGGGGGTTTTGTCTCTGACTCCTTAGAGATGGCTCGGTTTGGTAAAAATCACACTGCCCAAAATTTAATCGTTGCTGGTGTGCGATTCATGGGTGAGACTGCGAAGATTTTGAGTCCCCAAAAGCACGTGTTCATGCCAGACCTTGAGGCAACCTGCTCGCTTGATTTAGGGTGTCCCGCGGAAGACTTTCGTAAATTCAAGTCCGCCCATCCAGATCGAGTCAGCGTGGTGTACGCCAATACGAGTGCCGCTGTGAAAGCCCAGGCGGATTGGATGGTGACCAGTTCTTGCGCACTAGCCATCGTGCACCATTTAGATCAGCAAGGTAAGAAAATATTGTGGGCGCCTGATCGACATCTGGGACGTTACATTCAAGAGCAAACTGGTGCCGACATGATTTTATGGAATGGCGCATGCATTGTGCATGATGAATTCAAAGCAACTGAACTGGCAGCAATGCGCCAGAAGCATCCCAATGCCATAGTTCTTGTTCATCCAGAGTCACCGCAACACGTTGTTGATCAAGCAGATGTGGTTGGCTCAACCTCGGCGATGATTAAAGCGGTTCTGGAAGGGAGCGCACCTGAATACATCGTAGCTACTGATCAGGGCATCTTGCACCGCATGCGTCAACTCGCGCCTCAGAAAAAATTGATTGCAGCACCAACCGCTGGTGAGAGCGCTACCTGCAAGAGTTGTGCCAATTGCCCTTGGATGGCAATGAATGGCTTGCGGGGTATCTTACATTGCTTAGAGCATGACTCTGGTGAGATTGAGGTGAGAGAGCCCATTCGCTCCGAAGCACTAGCATGCATTCTTCGCATGTTGAACTTTACATCCACCCACCCAGAGTTATTAGCCAAAGCGCAGCATGGCTTTATTAAAAATATTGGCGCTGCATAACTTGTTTTTATATGTTTTCTGATAATGAATCCTTAGATCAGGCCATTGCTCGCAATGTGCGCGATGCCCTCTACGAAGATCTGGGTCGCGGGGATTGGACCGCCAATCTTGTGCCCGCTAATCAAACTGCGCATGCCAAATTAATTGTTCGTGAGCCAGCTGTTTTGTGCGGAACCAGCTGGTTTGATGCGGTGATTCAGTCGCTTGATTCGAGGGCGCGAGTTGATTGGTTGTTTTCTGAGGGCGATTGGATGGCACCCGATAGTCTGGTCTGCGAAATTACTGCAAATGCCCGTGCTCTTCTGAGTGCTGAGCGCCCTGCCATGAATTTTTTACAGACTCTTTCTGCAACCGCAACCACCACCCGCCGCTACGTTGAGGCGATTGCAGGTGCCAGCCCCAATCCCAAGGGATGTGCCATTTTGGATACCCGCAAAACGATCCCTGGGCTACGTCAAGCTCAAAAATATGCGGTTCGAGTGGGTCATGGTCAGAACCAACGGATGGCCCTATGGGATGGCATCTTGATTAAAGAAAATCACATTGCGGCGGCAGGGAGCATTACTGCGGTATTGGCTGCTGCCAATCAACTCAATGCAGGGGTGGATGTACAAATTGAAGTGGAAAGCCTTGCAGAACTCCAAGAGGCGATCGGCCAAGGCGCCAAGAGTATTTTGCTCGATAACTTTAACCTCGATCAAATGCGCGAAGCTGTCCGTCTTACGAATGGTCGAGCTTTATTGGAAGCTTCTGGCGGTATTACCCAAGATCAACTCCGTGTCATTGCAGCAACCGGTGTCGATCGCATCTCAATTGGCAAATTGACTAAGGATATCCAAGCGATTGATTACTCGATGCGTATTGATCACATCAGCTAGATGGCTGGGTTTGAATCGGGGTCAGAATGGTTGGGTATGAGACCGGCCAGGTTTTTGGGTAATCGCGACTAAAGTGCAACCCTCGACTCTCTTTGCGTAACAAAGCAGAACGCACAATCAATTCAGCGCATTCGAGTAGGTTGCGTAACTCAATCAAATCTCGGCTTACTCGAAAGTTCGCATAGTAATCTTGAACCTCAGTGCACAAGAGCTCAATACGATGTAAGGCGCGTTCAAGTCTTCGTGTGGTTCGCACAATACCAACGTAGTTCCACATCAAGGAGCGTAGCTCATCCCAGTTATGTGCAATCACCACTTGTTCATCAGCATCTTCAACTTTACTTTCATCCCACAGTCGTACTGGGGCTTGCTCAACATCGCCCTGTTCTGCAATATCAGCTGCAGCAGCTTTACCAATGACCACGCATTCCAGTAATGAATTCGAGGCCAAGCGATTGGCGCCATGTAATCCAGTATAGGTTGCTTCACCAACGGCATATAAGCCGGTCAAATCGGTACGTCCCTTAAGATCGGTGACAACACCCCCGCAGGTGTAATGTGCAGCAGGTACTACTGGGATTGGTTCTTTAGTAATGTCGATTCCGAGGGTGAGACAGCGTGAGTAAATCATCGGGAAGTGCTCCCGAATGAATGATTCCCCAAGATGCGTTGCATCGAGGTGCACATAATCCAAGCCATGCTTTTTCATCTCAAAGTCGATTGCGCGCGCCACAATATCACGTGGGGCCAGCTCCTTGCGTTCATCATGCTCTGGCATGAAGCGATGGCCATTCGGTAGCTTCAGTATTCCACCCTCGCCACGCATCGCTTCGGTAATTAGGAAGGTGCGATCGCTTGGGTGATACAAACAGGTCGGATGAAATTGCACAAACTCCATATTGCCAATCCGGCAGCCTGAACGCCATGCCATCGCAATTCCGTCACCCGTTGCGGTGTCTGGGTTGCTGGTGTAGCGATAGACCTTCCCTAAGCCACCGGTTGCTAGTACCACAGCCTTAGCCAGAATCGTTTCTACCCGACCCTTCTCAATATCGAGTGCGTATGCCCCATAGCAACGATTGGATTTGTACTTCGCAGGTACTTGTAAATGTTTGTTGGTGATGAGATCGAGCGCAATCCAGTTCTCCAGAATTCGGATATTGGGATGCGCATTGGCTTTATCAAGCAATACCTCATGAATTGCCTTACCAGTTGCATCCGCGGCATGAGCAATTCGTCGATGACTATGCCCGCCCTCACGAGTTAAGTGCAATCCCTCTGGTCCGGCCTGATCAGGGGTAAATGGTACGCCTTGCTCAACCAGCCAATGAATCGCCTGGGCACTCTGTTCAGCAACGTAACGCGCTACGGATTCAACAACGAGTCCTGCGCCGGCATTTACTGTATCAACTAAATGCGATTCAATGCTGTCTTCTTGATCGAGAACCCCAACAATTCCGCCTTGCGCCCAGGCGGTTGCCGCTTCGCTCAGACGGCGCTTGGCCATCAGGATCACCGGTTGACGGTCTGCGAGGTGAAGGGCAACAGTAAGGCCGGCTAAGCCGGCCCCAATGATTAATACAGGATGATGATGGTCATGCGCTACGCTCATTGAATGAGCATAGCATCGTTTACTGTTCGGTCATAACCGATGTGCTGCGCTGGCTTACCGCCTTTTTGAACGGCAACAGCACAATACTTAAACTCCGGGATCTTGCCAAAGGGATCCAATGCGGGGTTAGTCATTAGATTAGCAGCCGCTTCGTAGTAAGCAAACGGCATAAACACAGCTCCACTTGGCGTGCCATCATCCCGGCGCACATGAATGCCAACCTCGCCCCTACGGGACTTCACGGTAATTACATCTCCGGGGTTCAGGCCCATCTTCGCCATATCTTCACCGCACATCGAGGCGGTTGCCATTGGCTCAATGGCATCCAAAACACCTGCGCGTCGGGTCATACTTCCAGTATGCCAATGCTCGAGCTGACGGCCAGTAATTAATACAAAGGGATACTCAGCATTCGGTCGCTCATTGGCCGGAATAATATCGGCCGGAACCAACTTTACCCTACCATCTTTTGTTGGGAACTTTTGATCAAACACGATCGGCTTACCTGGATCATCCTCACTTAAACACGGATAAGTGACCGATGACTCACGTTGCAAACGATCCCAAGTAATCCCATTAATCGCAGCATGCATGGCGCGACGCATCTCATCATAGACCTCTGCAACACCTGATTCTTCACCCTGATAACCCCACTGCAAACCAATTCGCTTTGCCAACTCCTGAATGATCCATAAATCAGGCTTCGCATCGCCCGGAGGGTTTAGGGCCCGCTTACCCAACTGCACCATACGGTCAGTATTGGTCACGGTTCCGGTTTTCTCAGGCCAAGCACTAGCTGGCAGGATGACGTCAGCTAACCACGCGGTCTCGGTCATAAAGATATCTTGCACGACGAGGTGATCAAGCGAAGCCAAGGCATGACGAGCATGATTTAAATCGGGGTCGCTCATAGCAGGGTTCTCACCCATAATGTACATCCCCCGAATCTTGTCAGGATCGGAGTCTGGCGCTGTGATCTTATACATAATCTCGACCACGGTATACCCAGGCTTTTTATCAAGCAGGGAATTCCAAAACTTCTCAAACCACTCATGAGCCTCGACATTATCAACGCGCTGATAGTTCGGGAACATCATCGGGATCAATCCCGCATCACTGGCACCTTGTACATTATTCTGCCCACGTAAGGGATGCAGACCAGAGCCGGGCTTACCAATTTGACCGGTAATACTGACCAAAGCAATCAAGCAACGGGCATTATCGGTGCCATGCACGTGTTGGCTAACACCCATGCCCCACAAGATCATCGAGGCTTTGGATTTGGCAAACTCACGTGCCACCTCACGCAGGGTTGCAGCAGGAACGCCACAAATCGGGGCCATCGCTTCAGGACTGTAACCCTTCACGTTCTCTTTAAGGGCCTCAAAATTTGAGGCACGCTGCGTAATAAAGTTTTGATCACACAGGCCCTCTTCAATCACCGTATAAATCATGGCATTAAGCATGGCGACATCGGTATCGGGCTTAAATTGCAAGGTCCGCCATGCATGCTTACCAATATCGGTCACGCGTGGATCGGCCAACACAATCTTGGTGCCATTCTTAGCAGCATTTTTCATCCAAGTTGCAGCCACCGGATGATTGGCGGTTGGATTGGAACCAATCACAAGGATCAAGCCAGAGTGTTCGATATCGTTCACCTGATTACTCACAGCTCCAGAGCCAACGCCCTCAAGCAATGCAGCCACACTCGATGCATGACATAAACGCGTGCAATGGTCGACGTTATTGCTACCAAAACCAGTACGTACCAATTTCTGAAATAAGTAAGCCTCCTCGTTACTGCCCTTGGCCGAACCAAATCCCGCCAGAGTTTTCTTACCATGTTGATCACGTAAAGCCTTTAACTTACCGGCTGCCAGATCAAGTGCCTCTTCCCAACTGGCTTCACGAAAGACTTCGCTCCAATCTTCAGGCTTTTTACCTGCAGACTCAATCGAGTGCTCATCCTTTGGTGCACCAGGCTTACGAATCAATGGTTTAGTTAAGCGTTGTGGGTTATGCACGTAATCAAATCCAAATCGGCCTTTAACGCATAGGCGACTATGATTTGCAGGACCATCGCGACCATCCACGCTCACAATTTTTTCGTCTTTCACGTTATAGGTAATTTGACAGCCCACTCCGCAGAATGGGCATACCGAATCCACCTCACGATCAACTGCTTGTGAACCAATGTGGGTTTTTGGCATCAAAGCTCCCGTTGGGCAAGCTTGTACGCATTCGCCACAAGCGACGCACGTACTAGTCCCCATTGGATCATTCAAATCAAAGACGATTTCACTATGTGCGCCACGCATCGCGTAACCAATCACATCGTTCACCTGCTCTTC
>VGIH01000009.1 GCA_016867965.1 Betaproteobacteria bacterium
TCTTTGATGGTCACCATCAGTTTGGCTTGTTGCATGGAAACCAAGCCGCTCACTTCAGTCAATTCAGGCCAACTGCCTTTTGTGGAAGGAAAGAGAGGGGCTGGTCGAAAAACTGTTTTTGAGATTGGCAAATTTAATGAGAATTCGCCAGTTCCTGAGGCATCATAAGGCGCTAAATTAGGGTCCCCTTTAATTCTGAGGCTGCCATTGTTAATGTCGCCAGTAACAAAGGCTTTTTCAATATAGGTGCGCGCATCCCTAGACATTTCAGCAGGAAGATAGCGGTAGATGGTTCCCGCCTTTCCTCTCGGAAATTGAATGCTTAGATCCAAAGTATCAGGCGTTTTTTCTTTACCGATCAGGTAATTGCCATTGGCGATTACTGCGATATCAGGATTACTAACGGAGAGCTGATCAAATCCGATTTGCCATTGCTTATTTTTTAATGACCAAGTAAGTCCTCCGCTTGCGCTATCGAACTGTAGGCGTGGTTCAGCTAAAAAATCAATAATTACTAATCCCAAATTTTTTGAGTTGAGTTTGATGCTGCCTTGGTTTTGATTGGTGGTAATCGTGCCGCTTAAATTGGTAATGCTTGGGATGGTGTCCCGGTACGCTTTAATGCCTACCTGATTGAGTGTGCCGGTAATATTAAATTTAGGGCCTTGGCCACTTAAGAGGCCACCGATCAGTGGAATATTGGATTTTGGTTCAGCCCAAGTGATATCGACGTCGATCAGCTCTCCACGCGGTTCGGTTTGCTCTAAAACCTGACGAATGCGATTGGGAATAGGCAGATTCATCGCAAATAGGCTGAGGTTCTCGAGACTAATTTTTGCCGAGGAGAACGCAAACTTTTCAAGCTCGCCATCGCGCTTAGGAGCCTGCCAACCGAATGTCATGGGCGCTAGGGACTCCATTGCGCTTCCTCGCTTTTGATTCTTATTTAACCAGGCAAACCGCTGAACACCCAACGAAATAAACTTCCCAGATGTGAATTGCTTCGCTTCCATTTCGAGGCGACCAAATTCAAGCGCTTGATTACTCTTTGATTGTTGAAAAACAGGTTGCTCGATTGCAAGCTTGAACTGTCCGCCATCTGGGATACCTTTATTTAGAGCAATGGATCCCGAGGAGTCCAAAACACCGCTTAGTTGTTTAAATGGAATCTCAAAATCCCGGCTAAATTGCCCCAGATTAAGTTGCTCAACCTTCCACTGAAAATCACCATTCCAATCCCGCCAATAACCAGCTTGCCCACCTAGACGATGGGAAAATTTTCCAGAGAGGCTTAATTTGCCTTGATGCCATGGGCTGTAGAGTGCTGCATCGAGTTCGTGTTGTCGAATTCCATTTTGCAGCTGCATCGATTCGATCCGCAGATCAGCGGCATCAGCTTTGGACTTTGAAAAATCTTTCCACAGAATGTTGATATCGGTAAGCTTTAAATCACCTTGCTTGAATAACCAATTTTCAAGATGGAAATCATCGCCACCATCCCCAGCAAGAATGCCGGCTACGTATAAACGTTTTTGTGAGTCACGTGTGACTTGAATCACAGCATTACTGGCGTGTAATTTAGTGAAATAGGGCTTAAGGTGATAAAACGATGACCAACTAAGTTCTCCGCGGATCTCTGCAATTTTTAAATAGGGTTTATCGGAAATGGCAGACGGATTTCGATTCGCATCGACAAAAAATTCTAGGTTACGAATATCAAAGACTGGACGGATCCCTTGCCAGTAGACATTTAGTTCATTGATTTTGACCTCAACGCCAATGCGCTGTGACAGTAACTTTTCGACAGCGGGTTTTGAGGTTTCAAGTTGCGGCCAAATGATGAATCGGATGACTAAATGTCCAAGAATCACGAGTCCGACTGTAATGAGAGCCAAAATTGCCAGACGGCGCAACCAACGTGACCACGAGGTGGCGTTGGGCCGCATCGTGAGAAGGTCTTTGAGGCGTAGCGGATACTTTTTTTCGGTCATTGGGATCCATTATCCGATACCCTTCATTGATTGGGCTAGTAGCGATTAAGATAAGGCATGGTTTCGGATCAAGACGCCCTTTCTTTTCTTGAGAAAAACTCCGTCTATGCAAATCGCTGGCTAACTGCCCATGAGGATTGGCGAGATTGGTTAAGGGAGCGCATTCATACGCCGGTCGATACAAATCAGATTGATCAGCTGCTCTTACCAATAAGTCATGATCTGGACAAGGGGGTGCTCGATGAAGCAGCGCTCATGAGTCAGCTCCGGTTGAGTCGTCAGCAGTTGATGCTTTTGATTGGTTGCCGAGACCTCAATGGACTGGCGTCTTTATTAGAAGTTACCCAGGCGCTCAGCTATTTTGCAGAGCAAACCCTTGGGCTGGTAGTGCGCTATCTTCGCACGGATCTGCAAGAGCGATTTGGCCTACCTTGGGCTCGGACTGAAGACTACGAACTGCCACTCCTGATTGTCGGGATGGGGAAATTAGGCGGTCGTGAACTCAATCTTTCCTCGGATATTGATTTGATCTTCCTATATGAGGAAGAAGGCGAGACCCAACATGGGGCAAGCTCGATTTCAAATCACGAGTGGTTTACAAAGCTGGGTCGCCGCCTAATTAAAATCATCTCAGAGCATGATGCTTATGGATTTGTATTTCGAGTAGATATGCGCTTGCGTCCCAATGGGGATTCTGGCCCACTGGCTTGTAGTCTAGAAATGCTCGAAGAGTATTTGTTTGTGCAAGGGCGTGAATGGGAGCGTTACGCGTGGATTAAAGGCCGTATGATTTATCCGTCGATATCGCACCCCGATTATGTTAGGTGCGAGAAGGGGCTTGAGCAAATCATTCGGCCATTTGTGTATCGCCGCCATTTAGATTACGGTGTGATTGCAGCGATTCGAGAGTTGCATGCACAAATTCAACGAGAAGCGGATAAGCGAAGCAATCAACGCAGTGGACGATCACGCGATATTAAGTTAGGTCGCGGTGGAATCCGTGAAATTGAGTTTTTAGCCCAGATGTTTCAATTAATGCGGGGTGGAACCGATCCGCGCTTACGAATTCGTCCAACGCTAGAGGTCTTAGATCGGCTTCAAGAAGGCGGGCTGATGAACGCAGAGGAAATTCAGACCCTTAAATCTACTTATGTGTTCTTAAGGCGCTTGGAACATCGCATCCAGATTTGGGAAGACCAGCAGACACATTATTTACCTGAGCAGGATGATGCAAGAGCTCAGTTGGCGCAAGCCATGGCTGGACCGAATCAAGAGGGGCGTCTCGAAGAGTTTATGCAAACGCTCACTGAGCATCAAAATCAGGTAGCACGTTATTTTGAAAAGGCGTTTGCCTTGGACGAAAGCACCCGTTTACAAATTGATGCAAACGACGCAAGCTGGCAACCCAATGCTGATTTATTCCCCAAGGCTAATGAGCGGTGGAGCGCCTGGCAGGAAAGCTCCCGTGCCAAATCACTGCCAGAGAAAAGTCGACTCACGATACGGAGCTTGTTAAAGAAGGCAGGGAATGATATCGAGGCTGATCATCCAGACGATGCGGATCATACCCTCTTGCGATTTTTTGATCTCCTTGAGGCAATTTGTCGTCGCAGCGCCTATCTATCGATATTGGCTGAGAACTCTAATGCCTTGCAAAAAGTCTTGATGCTTCTCAATGTCTCGCAGTGGGCCGCCCAATATTTAGCCAGACATCCTCATTTATTGGACGATCTGTTATCGGCCAATGCGCAATCCGAACTAATTCACGATCCCGAGAGTTATTGGAGCAAAGTAAAGGTAAATCTTGATCTACGTTTAGATGATGCCCTTGCCGATCAGGCGAGCCCTGATCATGCGATGGATATCCTACGGGTAACGCATCACACAGAAACCTTTTTAATTCTCTTAGCTGATTTAGGCATTGGTGCTCCCGAGGGTTTAAGCACCGAGCGGGTCAGTGATCGCTTATCCGCACTTGCGGATTTGATTTTGCAGGCAACCTATGAGCGTGTATGGCCATCGGTCGCCACCAAGTTTGGTTTGGATCCTCAACATAAACCCCCGTTTGCTGTAATTGCCTATGGCAAGTTGGGCGGCAAAGAATTGGGCTATGCCTCGGATCTCGATTTAGTGTTTTTGTATGACGCGTTACCAACAGACTATGCCGCACAAGAGATTTATTCCGTGCTTGGTAAACGCATGATTAATTGGTTAACCACCTTGACTGCCGCTGGAACTTTATTTGAGATTGATACTCGGCTGCGCCCAAATGGAGCCGCAGGATTTTTGGTGACCAGCCTTGACTCCTTTCGACGCTATCAATTGCGTGAGGGGGATAACGCCGCCTGGGTTTGGGAGCATCAAGCCATTTCTCGAGCACGCTTTGCTGCAGGCGACCCAAAGGTGGGGGCCCAATTTGAAGAGATACGTAAGGAAGTTCTTGCCCACGAACGAAATCAATCCGATCTCAAGCATGAAATTATTGAAATGCGCCATAAGGTCCATGCTGGTCATCCCAATTTATCCAATGATTTTGATCTTAAGCATGATCATGGCGGCATGGTCGATATTGAATTCATCGTCCAGTATTTGGTTTTGGCCTACGCTCGCAAGTACCCTGATTTATTGGGCAACTTAGGCAATATTGCACTTTTAGGTATTGCCGCAAAGCATCAGCTGATTTCTGAGATTGATGCGATTGAAATTGGTAATGCCTACCGCATGTTTCGGGCCCAACAACATCGATTGCGTCTCGATGGAGCAGAAAAAATCCGAGTATCCATTCACGAACACCCTGATTTTGCTGAAGCAAAGGCATGTGTGACTAAACTTTGGGAGACGGTATTTGGTGCGCCCTCGCAACCGATTTAATTGACTTTAGGTTTGTCCTAGTAATTCTCTCGCGTGTCGACGCGTGGTATCAGTAATCGTTGTGCCACCAAGCATTCGAGCAATTTCTTCAATTCGCTCTTGGCGACCCAAACTTTTCACATCCGAATGCGTTTTACCATCCAACGGTTGTTTGCTAACCTTGAAATGATGATCGCCTTGAGCCGCAACTTGGGCTAGATGGGTGACACAAAGGATTTGATGGGACCCTCCCAGTTGCCTTAAAAGTTCGCCAACCGTCTGAGCCACTGCTCCACCAATGCCAGAATCGACTTCATCAAATATGAGGGTTGGGGTGAAACTCGCTTTACTGGTAATCACGCTAATGGCTAAGCTGATACGGGCTAATTCCCCACCAGAGGCAACTTTAGCCAAAGGCTTTGGAGTACTGCCGCTGTGGGCAGCAATCAGAAACTCAATTTGATCGATTCCATAGCGGCTCGCTTCAGTTGGGCTAACTAGCACTTGCAGCTGACCGCCCGACATTGCTAGGCGCTGCATTGCGTCGCTGACAGCTTGACCGAGCTCGATCGCTGCCTGCTGACGACGCGTTGATAAATCCTTGGCAAGTTTTAGAAAATCGGACTCTTGAATCTTGAGTTTCTGACGAAGGGATTCGATATCTTGTGCTGCCGTGAATGCTGCTAATTTTTCTTGAGAGCTGATCCAGAGATCTGGTAACTGATCGGGGTTGACTTTGTATTTTCTGGCCGCGGTATGAAGAACCTGCATTCGGGCTTCGAGCTCTGCAAGGCGATCTGGATCCAAATCCATTTTTTGTCGATATCGATTTAATCCATGAATTGCCTCATCAATCTGAATCTGAGCATTACTAAGGCTTTCATTGATCTCATTCAAATTTGCGTCATGTTTGACTAAATCATCAATCGTATGCTGTACCCGATTGAGTTGTGACTCAATCGAATTCTCGGCATCACTCAAGTGATCAATAGCAAGCTCAATCCCTTGAATAATTTTGGCGGCATTTGCTAGACGAGCATGTGACGTTTGGATTTCCCCCCACTCGTGTGCTTGCGGCGCAATTTCATTGAGTTCATCGAGCTGCCACTGAAGACGTTCTTGTTCGCGTTGTAAATCAGCCCCTGCAGCTTCTGCTTGCTGTAATTGCTTTGAAGTAGCATTCATCAGCTGATACGCTTGCGCCACTTTTGCAGCTTGGTCATACAGATTGGCATGTCGATCGAGCAATTCTCGTTGCGCACCAGTTTTGAGAAGCAGTTGATGTGCGTGTTGCCCGTGAATGTCGACGAGACGATCACCCAGCTCGCGCAATTGATTTAAAGACGCAGCACCACCATTAATGTAGGCCTTACTACGTCCAGAATGATCCATACTGCGTTTGATCACAATGCGATGGTCATCCTCGAGTGGAAAATCTGCTTCATGTAACCATGCAGCAATTTCCTCTTGTAAATACTCCTCAACCTGAAAAATTGCTGAAATCTCTGCGCGTTGGCAGCCCTCGCGAATTTGACTGGTATCGGCACGCTCCCCCAAGGCTAAGGCTAGAGCATCAAGCAAAATTGATTTACCCGCACCGGTCTCACCAGTTAAAACACTAAAGCCCGAACCAAAATCAAGCTCGAGGTGATCCACAATCACAAAATCGCGCAATGCTAATGATTGAAGCATGTTGATTGACTCAGATTAAAACGTGGAAGGATACTCGTTCCAGTGCAACTTTTCTCTGAGGGTCTGGTAGTCACTGTGCCCCAGTGGGTGTAAGAGGCAGATGGATTTATCGGAACGCTTCACCTCAACCCGATCGCCGATTTGTAACTTCGTTAATGATTGCATATCAAAGTTCACAATGACCTCTCGCCCGCCGGCAACTTCGATCGTAATCTGGGACTCTTGTGCCAAGACGATGGGTCGATTGGAGAGGGCGTGGGGGGCGATTGGTACAAGCACAATCCCTGGAACTCGGGGATGCAAAATGGGACCGCCTGCCGAAAGAGCGTATGCGGTTGAGCCGGTTGGGGTGGAAACGATTAGGCCATCAGAGCGCTGGTTGTACATGAATGAGCCGTTGACATGCACCTTCAATTCCACCATTCCCGATAGTCCTGAGCGATTGACGACCACATCGTTTAAGGCTAAGCCCCGATGAATCTCTTGATCGTTTCGCCATACGCTAGCTTCTAGTAGAGAACGTTCATCGATTTCATATTGACCATCAATCATGGGCGGTAGAACCGTTTGGGCATCTTCAAAGGGGATGTCGGTCATATAGCCCAAGCGCCCCATATTGATCCCTAAGAGCGGTACCCCCGTTCCGGCAATTTGGCGACCAATGCCCAACATGGTGCCATCACCCCCTAAAATAACCGCTAAATCTGTGGATTTTTGGAAATTCTGTAGTTCAAGTACCTGCAAGTTGCGACTGGATAAATGGCTGGCGGTCGAAGCTTCAATACTGAGCTCACAACCCTGATTTGTGAGGATTTGGGCTAATTCTTGAAGATGATGCCCAATGCCCTCCGCTTGGTGCTTACCCACAAGGGTTACGCGCCTAAATTTCTTCCGCAGGGGTTTGCTTGATGGGCTTAACATATGACGATTAAACCATAGGCATAAAATTACTCCAATCATGGATGATCGCTCAAAAGTTCTGCTAAAAACCCTAATCGAGAGATATATCGAAGAAGGCCAGCCAGTAGGCTCGCGGACCCTGTCACGCTTTTCAGGATTGGATCTTTCAGCAGCGACGATTCGGAATGTCATGGCCGATCTTGAGGACCTCGGACTAGTGACTAGCCCCCATACCTCAGCTGGACGAATTCCAACCCCACGGGGTTATCGCCTCTTTGTCGATACGATGTTGACGATTCGGCCTCTCGAAGAGCTAGCTTCCAAGCAAGTTGAGCAATCGCTCTATCCAGACTCCCCTCAAAAGGTGATTAGTTCTGCGGCACAGCTCTTATCCAATTTGACGCATTTTGCGGGTGTGGTCATGACCCCAAAGCGCTCACAGATCTTCAAGCATATTGAGTTTTTGCGCCTTGGAGAGGGCAAAATTTTGTTAATTTTGGTAACCCCCGAGGGGGATGTGCAAAACCGTATCTTGCCGACCAATCAAGATTACAGCCCTGCACAACTTACTGAGGCGAGTAATTTCATTAATACTCATTTTTCAGGAAAGAGTTTTTCCGAGGTTCGTAATCGCTTGCGGGCAGAACTGGATCATTTGCGTGGCGACATTGCTGGATTAATGGCGCTCGCCCTCGACAATGGTGTGAGTGACACGGGATTAAATCACCCGGATATGGTGATTTCTGGAGAGCGCCACTTACTCGATGTGGGTGAGTTGAGCTCCAATCTGAGCAAATTGCGCAAAATGTTCGATATGCTGGAGCAAAAATCCCTACTCATGCAATTACTCGATGTATCAAGCCATGCAGATGGCATACAGATCTTTATTGGCGGCGAGAGCGAGTTGTTGCCCTATGAGGATTTGGCGGTTATCAGTGCTCCGTATAGTGTGGATGGGCAAGTCGTCGGAACGCTGGGTGTGATTGGGCCCACTCGAATGGCGTATGATCGCGTGATTCCGATTGTGGATATCACCTCGAAGCTATTAAGCGGCGCCTTGAGCTCCCCTTGATGACTGGATCACTATTGAAAACGAACCCTCATTTAAGACCCTCTCGCACTGGAGTTTTACTGATTAATTTGGGTACGCCTGAGGCGCCCACGCGCGCAGCGGTGAAAACTTACCTCAAGCAATTTTTGTCGGATCCTCGGGTCGTTGAAATTCCACGCGTGGTGTGGTGGTTCATTTTGCACGGCATCATCTTGCCAATTCGTAGTGGCGCATCCGCCAAAAAATACGCCTCGATTTGGTTAAAAGACGGTTCTCCTCTTTTGGTTCATTCACAAGCTCAGGCTCAGGGTTTGCGGGATCGCTTTGCGGGCAAGGATTTGAATGTGATCGTGGATCTGGCGATGCGTTACGGCAAACCATCCATTCCTGAAGTACTCAAACGTTTTCAGGAAGCAAATGTTGAGCGTCTATTAGTATTACCTTTGTATCCTCAATATTCAGCGACCACGAGCGCCTCTAGTTTTGATGAGGTGTTCTCAGTGCTTAAAACGTGGCGCAATCAACCGGAACTGCGAATCGTGAAGCACTACCATGATCACGGCTCTTACATTGAGTCCCTACGTCAGCAGATTGAAGCCTACTGGGCTCAACATGGTCGACCCGATTTTTCAAAGGGCGCTAAGCTCATCATGTCGTTTCATGGCCTGCCCAAACGAAATTTGATGCAAGGCGATCCTTACCATTGCGAATGCTTGAAGTCAGGTCGATTATTGGGCGAGGCACTTGGGTTGGAGCCAGACCATTACCGGGTGACGTTTCAGTCCCGTTTTGGTCGCGCAGAGTGGTTAAAGCCCTATACCGCATTGACGATTGAGGAGCTTGGAAAAGCGGGTTGCCCTCAAATTGATATTGTTTGCCCAGGCTTTCCTGCAGACTGTCTAGAGACTTTGGAGGAAATTGCCATGGAGGGTCAGGAAATTTTTCATGAGCATGGTGGTGCAGAGTATCGGTATATCCCATGCTTAAATGACGATACTAATTTCATATCCGCATTGCATGCAATTGCCTTAGAGCATATGCATGGTTGGTCTAAAGAGCTTGAGTCCCCTGCAGTTCTAGACTTGCGTGATCAGCGTGCTCAGGCTGCGGAGGCCGCGATTACCACTGGGTAAATCCAGCCCCTTGAAATGGGCGGTCATGAACCCCACATAAAATGCAGTAAATAAGATGGAACGACTATGAGTGATCACAAATCTGAGCAACACGCTCCTGATACTGCATCAACCGAAGTGAATGAACAGCCTCTCCAGAGCATGGAGGAGGAATTAGCGGATCTCAAGACCAAGCTTGCTGAGATGCAAGATAACTTCTTGCGCGCTAAGGCGGAAGCCGAGAACATTCGCCGCCGCGCTGCTGAAGATATTGCAAAAGCTCACAAATTTGCTATTGAAAATTTTGCCGAGCACTTAATCCCCGTAAGCGATAGCTTATATGCTGCTCTAGCCACTGAGGCTGGTGATGCAAAAGCGTTCAAGGAAGGTCTTGAAATTACGCTTAAACAATTAGTCGCTGCTTTTGAAAAAGGCCGTTTGGTCGAGATTAATCCCGCGCCTGGCGCTAAGTTTGATCCGCACCAGCATCAGGCAATCTCCATGGTGCCCTCTGATCAAGAGGCCAATACGGTCGTTTCGGTCTTGCAAAGAGGCTTTTTGATTGCTGATCGAGTACTAAGACCCGCTTTGGTGACTGTTAGCCAAGCAAAATAAGCTAGGGCTAATCATTTCAAGGACTTAGAGCCCTTGAAATTGCCCAAGTTGTCCCCACCTAATCATTATTTGAAACAACCCTCACCATTATTTGGAGCCATTATGGGAAAGATTATTGGAATTGACTTAGGAACCACAAACTCCTGCGTCGCTGTGATTGAGAACAACGCCCCGAAGGTCATTGAAAACGCAGAGGGTGCTAGAACGACCCCTTCCATCATTGCGTATATGGAAGACGGGGAAGTATTGGTTGGCGCACCCGCAAAGCGGCAATCCGTTACTAATCCTAAAAATACGATCTATGCCGTTAAGCGCTTAATTGGTCGTAAGTTTACTGATGCGGAAGTTCAAAAAGATATTGGTTTGATGCCCTATAGCATTATTGCTGCAGATAACGGCGATGCCTGGGTATCAGTACGCGATAAAAAAATCGCCCCTCAGCAGGTATCGGCTGAAGTCTTGCGCAAAATGAAAAAGACTGCCGAAGATTATTTGGGCGAAGAGGTCACCGAGGCTGTAATCACAGTGCCCGCTTACTTTAATGATAGTCAGCGTCAAGCCACGAAAGACGCCGGCCGAATTGCTGGTCTGGAGGTCAAGCGCATTATTAATGAGCCTACTGCTGCTGCTTTGGCATTTGGATTAGACAAGCAAGATAAGACCGATCGCAAGATTGCTGTTTATGACCTAGGTGGCGGTACTTTCGACGTTTCGATTATTGAAATCGCAAACGTGGATGGAGAAAAACAATTTGAAGTGTTATCTACGAATGGCGATACCTTTTTAGGCGGCGAAGACTTTGACCAACGCATCATTGATTGGATCATTGCCGAGTTCAAGAAAGAGCAAGGCGTTGATTTGAGTAAAGATGTCTTAGCTTTACAACGGTTAAAAGATGCTGCTGAGAAAGCTAAGATCGAGTTATCTTCTTCCCAACAAACAGAAATCAACTTGCCTTATGTAACAGCGGATGCAAGTGGTCCCAAGCATTTGAACTTGAAATTAACCCGCTCCAAATTAGAGTCATTGGTTGAAGAGTTGATTACCCGTACCATGGGCCCATGCCAGGTTGCGATGAAAGATGCTGGTGTATCAGCATCCGATATTGATGATGTCATCTTGGTGGGTGGTCAAACTCGCATGCCAAAAGTACAAGAGCAGGTCAAGGCCATTTTTGGTAAGGAACCACGTAAAGATGTTAATCCCGACGAGGCAGTTGCTGTTGGCGCTGCGATTCAGGGATCTGTATTAGCCGGTGATCGCAAGGATGTCTTGTTGCTTGATGTGACCCCCTTATCTCTGGGTATTGAGACCTTGGGCGGCGTGATGACCAAGATGATTCTTAAAAATACAACGATTCCGACCAAGCACGCTCAAGTGTTTTCAACGGCTGAAGACAATCAGCCAGCGGTCACTATTAAGTGCTTCCAAGGTGAGCGTGAGATGGCCAGTGCTAATAAATTGCTAGGTGAGTTTAATTTGGAAGGTATCCCGCCATCACCCCGTGGTTTGCCACAAATTGAGGTGACCTTTGATATCGATGCCAACGGAATCTTGCATGTAACCGCTAAAGATAAAGCGTCTGGCAAAGAGAACAAGATTACGATCAAGGCAAACTCAGGTCTTTCTGAAGATGAAATTCAGCGGATGGTGAAGGATGCCGAAGCCAATGCTGAGGAAGATCGTAAATTACTTGAACTGGTCACCGTCCGAAATGCAGCGGATGCCTTAGCGCACTCTACCAAGAAGGCGCTCGATGAGCATGGCGCGAGTCTTGATGCGTCCGAGAAGAGTGCAATTGAATCGGCATTGAAAGAGCTCGAGGAGGCCATTAAAGGAAGTGATAAGGCCGCGATTGAGGCAAAGACTGAGGCGTTAGCAAAGGCTAGTCAGAAGCTTGGTGAGAAAGCGTATGCTGCGGAGCAAGCAAAGGCTAATCCTGGTAATGCAAATCCAGCAGCTGAAAAAAAGGCCAATAACGATGCGGAAGTGGTTGATGCTGACTTTAAGGAAGTAAATGATAAGAAGTAATACGTAAAAAAGAATGATGCAAATTGGTGAGTCGGCCTTGTGCCGACTTCGCCTTTTGGGCAAAGAAAAAGGAATGGGTTGTGGCTACTGGTAAACGCGATTTTTATGAAGTACTTGGTGTTGGTAAAAATGCCAGCGATGAAGACCTTAAAAAGGCTTATCGCAAATTGGCCATGAAATACCATCCGGACCGCAACCTGGATAATCCATCAGCAGAAGCAAAGTTCAAGGAGGCTAAAGAAGCCTACGAGACTCTGGCGGACCCACAAAAGCGCAACGCCTACGATCAGTTCGGCCATGCCGGAGTGGATCCTAGTATGGGTGGTTTTGGAGGCGCTGCTGGTGGCTTTGCAGACGCCTTTGGTGACATTTTTGGTGACATCTTTGGTCAGGGTAGAAGCGCTGGACCCCAGGTTTATAAAGGTGCCGACTTGCGCTACAACATGGAAATTACCCTCGAGCAGGCTGCTGAGGGTTACACCACCCAAATTCGAGTGCCTAGCTGGAGTAATTGCAAAACCTGTAGTGGTTCTGGTGCGGAGCCCGGGTCAAAGATTGAGGAATGCCTAACTTGCGATGGCCGTGGCCAAGTTCGGATTGCTCAGGGGTTTTTCTCAATGCAACAAACGTGTCCGAAGTGTCGTGGCACTGGTCAATACATACCGAAGCCTTGCAAGACCTGCCAAGGAAGTGGCAAGCTGAAAGAGCAAAAGACCCTTGAAATTAAGATCCCAGCCGGTATTGATGATGGTACGCGCGTGCGCTCAGTCGGCAACGGCGAGCCCGGTATTAACGGCGGCCCTTCGGGCGACCTTTATGTCGAAGTACATGTCAAAGAGCATCCAGTATTTGAGCGCGATGGAAGCGATTTGCATGTTCAAATGCCGATTTCATTTGCGACCGCCACTTTGGGCGGTGATATTGAAGTTCCAACACTCGGGGGTCGGGTTGAGTTAACGATTCCTGAAGGAACTCAAACCGGCAAAACCTTTCGGTTGCGTAGTAAAGGAATCAAGCAATTACGCTCTGCACTAATGGGCGATTTGTACGTGCATGTCTTACTCGAGACCCCGGTAAAGTTATCGGAAGAGCAAAAATCATTACTTTCTCAATTTGATGAGTCGCTTCGAAGTGGTGGTAAAAAACACAGCCCCCAACAAGAGAGTTGGTTTGATCGTGTAAAAAGTTTTTTTAATTAAGAGGCAAAGCAGTGTTCGGGTCCGGGAAATTTTCCGGACTTGACTTCACGAACATAGGCTTTAATCGCCGCCTCAATCGAGCTGCTACCGGCCATAAAGTCTTTCACAAACTTTGGTGCTTTGCCTGAACTGATTCCCAGTAAATCTTGAAGGACTAACACTTGCCCTGAGCAATCAGGTCCAGCACCAATCCCAATCGTGGGGATGTGGAGTGATTGAGTAATTTTTTCTCCGAGCGCTGATGGGATCGCCTCTAAAACGAGCATTTGAGCGCCTGCAGCCTGGCAAGCATGGGCTTGATCAAACATCAGAGCGCCCGCATCTTTTGACTTGCCTTGGACCTTATAACCGCCCAGCAAGTGCACAGACTGAGGCAAAAGTCCCAAGTGAGCACAAACTGGAACACTGCGCTCAACTAGAAATTGAATGATATCGACCTGCCAATCACCGCCTTCAAGCTTCACCATGTCAGCACCTGCGCGCATCAGTTCGGCAGCTGATTCCAATGCTTGTACTGGATCTCCATAACTCGCAAATGGTAGGTCGGCAACCAAGAAAGCATGGTGATTAGCACGGGCAACGCACTTCGTGTGATAAGCCATTTCTTCTACGGTAACCGGTGTAGTACTACTATGACCTTGGATCACATTACCCAGTGAGTCGCCAATCAAAATTACTTCAACTCCGCAGCGATTGAGAAGCGTACTCATAGTTGAGTCATATGCAGTTAGCACAGTAATCTTTTCGCCATCCGCATGCATGGCTAATAACTTCGTAATCGTAATTAGCTTATCGCCTTGTAAATAACTCATAAGCTAATTTTAAGCCTAATGCAGTTGTTGCTCGCAATCGCAGTGTTTACAAGTGATTCGGGTAATGCGCTGATGCGCGATATTCAGCAAAAGATTTTTTAAGGGGCCGTGGTTCGGCAAGAAGAAATCGGGACAGATTTCAAGTAAAGGAAGGATCACAAATGATCGTTCAGCAATGCGCGGATGGGGAATGGTGAGCTCAGAATGGTTTTGTTCGATGCCTTCATAAAACAAAATATCGAGATCAAGGGTTCGGGGTGCATTCGCATAAGGACGTTCGCGACCAAACTGATGCTCAATGGATTGGCAGACATACAAAAGTCCATAGGGATTGAGTTCGGTATCAATCTCCACAACCGCATTGATATAGTCACCGCCTACCGCGTTTACGGGCGCGCTTTGATAAAAGCAACTCTTATTAACGATCTGAATTTCAATGTGTTGTGCAAGGCAGACGATCGCATCAGTGATGCTCTGTCGAGCATCGCCAATGTTGCCACCAAATCCAATAAAGGCCTGCGCCATGTGTTTCCCGCAATCGATATGCACTTACTTTACTGAAAATCAATTAATTTTGCTTGGCGCCATTTAGTCCGGAATCGGGTTGAATTTCAGGGCCTGGTTTGGTCTTTTTTGGCCTGCGGCGCCTTTTTCTATTTGGGTTGCCTGGGGTTTGGCCAGAGTCTATATCCTCTAGCTTGGCAGTTGCCAGCAGTGCTTCACGTTGGGGTAAATCCGCATGATAAAAGTCAGTCCACCATTGCCCAAGACTAGGTTTGCAGTATCCGGTTTGGCTGCGTAAAAGCATAAAGTCATAGCCTGCTCGAAAGCGAGGGACTTCCACAAGTCGATCGGGATAGCGTCCCACGCGTTTTTCAAAACGGGGCTGCATCGTCCAAATATCTCGCATATCACCTTCATGGCGACGTTGAATGGAAATTCCAGTATGCGAAGGAGCAACTACCGCATCGATTGCAGCGTGGAGCGCTGCTGCAGTTGGCATCCCCGTATTTCGGAGGCTTTGCCATTGCTTTTCCAGATCAGGCCAAAGTAGGGCGGCAAATAGAAAACCTGGGGAAACCGACTTACCCATCTGAATCCGTTCATCGGTATTGCGCAACGCCTCCTCTATAAATTGAGCCGCATGCGGATCTTCGAGGGCGCGAGCCATAAAAGGCAAAAGGCCATGATGCAGGTTTGCATCACGCAAGGCTTGAATTCCGGCCCAGGCATGACCAGACATCAGTAACTTCAAGATCTCATCAAATAAGCGCGCGCTTGGAACATCATGGATTAATTGGCCAAGTTCATGAATGGGCGCAAGGGTCTTGGGCTCAATCTGGAAGCCCGTCTTTGCGGCAAACCGAATGGCTCGTAACATCCGAACCGGGTCTTCGCGGTATCGCTTGGTTGGGTTGCCAATCATACGAATCGTTTTAGAGCGGATGTCGCCTATACCACCGTGATAATCGAGTACCGTTTCGGAGCTAGGATCGTAATACATTGCATTGATCGTAAAGTCACGACGGGCAGCGTCTTCTGCGTGCGTGCCCCAAACGTTGTCACGCAGAATGCGACCGCTCTCGGCAATATGCTCGCCAACGCTTTCTAAAACAGCTCGAAAGGTGGAGACCTCGATAATTTCAGGGCGGTCCTTACCAAAATAAGTGACGTGCACAATTTGAAAGCGGCGACCAATCAGACGTGAGCGCCTGAATAATTTTTGTACTTGCTCGGGAGTAGCATTAGTCGCCACATCAAAATCTTTAGGGGCGATCCCTAAAACAAGATCACGAACCGCCCCGCCCACAATATAGGCCTTATAGCCAGCTTGCTGGAGGGTGTGGGTAACCTTGACTGCATTTTTTGAAAGCAGGGCAGGATTAATTTGGTGGGATTTTTTAGAAACCTTATGAGCTACTAGGGTAGCGCCAGATTGATCCGACTTTGGGCGAGGGCCTCGACGCAATAATCGATCGAGGAATTTAGTGATCATGAGAAAGCGTCAGATTCAATTTAATGAAATAGTTCCAAAATTAGCCAGTTGCGTCGTTCTGCTTCAGCGCGTAGTAGCACATCTGGATTGGTAGCAACTGGGTTTGTAACCTTTTCCAATAGAGGTAAATCATTCATCGAATCCGAGTAAAAATAACTGCTCTCCATCGACTCTAGGCTAAAGCCTAGTTGATGCAGCCAATCATTAACCCGAGTAATTTTTCCTTCTTTAAAGCTCGGAATTCCTGCAATGCTACCCGTGAAGTTCGTACCCGGCTGATTATTTTCAGTTGCAGGCTCAGTAGCAACAAGATGTTCAATCCCAAAAGCATTCACAATGGGGCGCGTTACAAAACTATTGGTTGCGGTTACGACACAACACAAATCACCGGCATTAAGATGACGTTGCACAAGATTCACAGCTTGTGGATGGAGGCGCCCATCAATTTTCTCTTGCATAAATGCCTGATGCCAGCGATCCAATTGCGTACGCGGATGGTCTGCTAAAGGCTTTAAAGCGAAACGTAAAAATGCATCAATATCAAGCTTACCAATTTTGTAATCAGCGTAAAACTGATCATTGGCTTTGGCATATTGCTCCCCATCGACTACTCCTAGGCGCACTAAAAATTGGCCCCATTCATAATCGCTGTCAAACGGTAGTAGGGTGTGATCTAAATCAAATAGGGCTAAGCGAGTCATGGCGTGTGTCCGGAAATTTGCAATAGCTCACGAACCAAGGGTAAGGTAATCGCACGTTTGGTCTCCAAGGAATAGGCGTCGAGCGCATCAAGGAGTGCCATCAAACTTGGCATATCGCGATAGAAATGATGGATTAACCAAGGCAAAACCTCGTTCGATAAGACCAGCCCACGCTCTTTCGCAGCGCGCGATAAAGCCTCTATCTTCTCAGAATCAGACAGTGGGTGAACTTCAAAAATCAACCCCCAGCCGATACGTGTTCGTAGATCCTCTCGCAAAGCTAATTGCTTAGGTGGCGCATGCCCGGACAAGTAAACAAACAAGTGTGGACTAGCGTGCACTATATTTAATAAGCGAAAAAGACTGGCTTGTTGGTGTTCATCAAGGCGATCCACATCATCAACGGTCAAAACCAACGATTGAGAGCCCTCGGTAGCGGCGAGTTTGGATTCAGCATCAACCCAGCCACTTGGTTGACTTGGAAATAGCCTAATCGTACCAATTTGGTGTCGCTCGGCTTGATTTGCAATGGCACTTAAGAGATGCGAGCATCCAGAGCCATGGCTTCCCCACCAGTAAAACCAGCGACCTTCAATGGAGTGGGAGGGGGTGTTTGGAGGAGAACTACAGACCGTAATGGAATGGTTAAGGGCATCAATTAGCGCTTCATTACCATTGGGTAAAAAATTATGGAATGAGGGCTTGGGGACTTGATTAATATCAAGGGCAAATTGGCGGGGTAGCGCTGATGAGGCCATTACTTTTGATACCAATCACTGTGAGCGTACTGTGTCCAAGCAAACCGAATCAATACCAATACAACTGCACTTGCTGGTAAGGCAAGCAATACGCCAAAAAATCCAAATAATTTAGCGAAGATTAATAAAGCAAATAAGACAGCTACGGGGTGGAGTCCAATTCGCTCACCCACTAACCGGGGTGTTAGAAAAAATCCCTCGAGCACTTGGCCGATTCCAAAAACAATCAACACAATCACGAGTTCTGACCCAAATCCAAATTGCAAAATGACCGATAGGACCGCCAAGACCAAGCCAAGTGCAATCCCAATATAGGGAATCACGATGACTAGAGCGGTAAATACCCCAAGGCCAAGCGCTCCATGCATGCCAGTCAAACTCAATCCAGCGCTATAGAAAACCGCCATAATCAAAATTACCAGCATTTGCCCTCGTAGGTATTGCGATAGCAACACGTCAGTTTCATGTGCGAGTCTTTCTGCGGTGGCTTGATACCGAACTGGAATTAACCGCTTGAGCAATTCAAAGAAGTGCTTCCAATCAATCAGTAGATAAAAAAGGACAAAAAGAATAAAGACTATATTGACTAGGCCGCCGAGTACGGAGCTGCCGGAAGCCAAGATGGTCTCAAAACTTGAGGCCAATATTTGGTTTGCATTTGCGGAGAAATGAGCGGTCAATTTTTGAGTAATCGCCTCCCGTAAAGCAAGCCAATCGATTTCAATATTGAGGCTCAGTAATTTGGGCCCTAGCCAGGTTTGGAGACTTTGAAACCAAATCGGGAGCTGGGCCTTAATGAGGGGGATTTCATAGCGCAGCAGATTAATCAGCAAAAGCAGAATGATGAGAAAAACGCCAAGCCCGAAAAGTATGCCAATGCCGCTGGCAAAGGTTTGGCCCATTCCTAGAATTTGGAGGCGCAGCACTACCGGCCTCAGAATGTAAGCCAAAATAAATGCGAATAGGAAAGGGGTAAAAATTTCAGCCATAGGCCTTCATACTCTAGAATTCAGAGATTCTAACGATGTAAATGACTGATCTGCAGGATTTACCCTTTTTTGAAGACCCATCTATGAATAATCCATCAAAAACCCCAGGCTTGTCTTACCGCGACGCGGGTGTTGATATTGATGCTGGCGATGCCCTGGTTGACCGCATTAAACCATTGGCAAAAAAGACCATGCGCGATGGTGTTTTGGCTGGAATTGGAGGGTTCGGGGCTTTATTTGAAGTCCCCAAGCGTTATCAAGAACCTATTTTAGTATCGGGTACCGACGGCGTTGGCACCAAGCTAAAGCTCGCCTTTGAGTGGGATGCCCATGAGACGATTGGCCAAGATTTAGTGGCGATGAGCGTTAATGACATTTTGGTCCAAGGCGCTGAATCCCTTTTTTTTCTGGATTACTTTGCATGCGGCAAGTTATCGGTTGATACAGCAGCGACCGTAATCGCGGGAATTGCCAAAGGTTGTGAGTTGGCGGGCTGTGCCTTAATTGGGGGTGAAACTGCTGAGATGCCAGGAATGTACCCACCGGGTGAATACGATTTGGCAGGTTTTGCGGTTGGCGTGGTTGAGAAATCCAAAATTATTGATGGCTCCAGTATCCGTCTAGGTGATGCGATCATTGGAATTGCGTCAAGTGGTGCGCATTCAAATGGCTATTCCTTAATTCGCAAGATCATTGAGCGAGCTGGCGCAAAACCCAGTGAGGACATCGAGGGCAAAACCTTGCAAGAGTGGGTTATGGCACCCACCCAAATCTACGTGAAGCAACTTTTAAATGTTATGGCGCGACATCCCTTAAAAGGGCTTGCACATATTACCGGCGGCGGCCTGGTTGATAACATCCCACGCGTATTACCGGAGAACACCCAAGCGGTACTACGACGCGATTCATGGACCATGCCACCGCTCTTTCGCTGGTTGCAAATGAAAGGCGGGGTTGCTGATGCAGAAATGGTACGCGTTTTCAATTGCGGCATTGGGATGGTGGTTGTGGTAGATCAGCAAGAGGCAAAAGCCGTTATAGCAAGCATCGAACAACAGGGTTTAAATGCTTGGTTGTTAGGTGATATTACCCAGCGTCCACACGGAGCGCCGCAAACCATTCTTATTTAAAGGATGCTTTAAGAATATCCATCGCCATTGTTTTTGCGGCTTGAAGTTCTGCTGGGCTAAACGGGTCAAATGCATGCCGTTGCATCGCTCGAAGCCAAGTCACCTGACGTTTACTAAGCTGTCGTGTGGCAGCGTACGCTTTTTGTTTCATCGTCGGGTAGTCCACCTTACCCTCCAAATATTCCCACACCTGCCGATAGCCCACTGAGCGAATGGCCGGTAGATTGGTATGCAAATCGCCGCGCTCAAATAAAGTTCGCACCTCGTCCATGAAATTATTTTCAAGCATTTGATCAAAACGGTTTTCAAGACGAGCATGAAGAGATACGCGGTTACTCGGTTCCAACGAAATTACTTCAACGACGTGCTCCGAGAGTTCAGAACCACGACCAGTGGCGCTTGGGGATTCTTCAAACAACTGGGATAGAGGTTGACCAGTTAGAGCATAGACTTCAAGTGCCCTTTGGATTCGTTGACTGTCGTTAGGCTGAAGTCGAAATGCAGTGATTGGATCAATCTTAGCTAACTTTGTATGCATCCCGGGCCAACCCAACAAGAGAGCTTCAGCATCGATGCGCTTGCGTGTTTCTGAATCTGCGGGTGGGAGTTTTGAAAATCCATAGACCCACGCGCGCCAATACAGCATGGTTCCACCTACAATCAGCGGAATATTTCCCCGCGCCTGGATCTTTTCAATTAATTGTTTTGCATCGTTAGCAAAATGTGCTGCAGAATAGCTTTCGCTTGGATCGCGTATATCAATGAGGTGATGAATCACCTCAGCTTGTTCTGCAGCAGTGGGCTTTGCAGTGCCAATATCCATTCCGCGATACACCAGGGCGGAGTCCATACTGATGATTTCAACATTTTGGCGTTGCTGGCGGCATTGTCTGGCTAAATCAAGTGCTAAATGACTTTTACCAACCCCGGTAGGGCCGACAATAGATAAAACCTTAGCCTGCATCCGCTGTACTGAAATTAATGTTGACGTACTTGATGTTCAAGCGTAGCAATATGCTCCCGAATCTCATCAGCATCCGCGGCATCGGGAACTTCTGTGAGGTATTGCTGCATATCGTCAATGGCAGGGCGTAAATATTCCAATTGCGCATAGATTAAGCCGCGATCCCGAATTTCCTCCATGGCATCAGGCAAGAGGATTACGAGCCGCTGTTGAACGCCCAACAAGCGCTCCCAACGCTCATGTTCGGTATAGATGAGTTTGAGGTTACGCAAAAAACGGGAGATGATCTCGCGGCAGCTAGAGACCCGTAAAAATACATTAAGTGGGAGTTGCAGTTCGCCAACATATCCCCGCGCCTCTAAATACGGATCGAGCATCTCTTGAAGTTCGTGCTTCGACAGGGATGCACCAGTGAGGGGATCCATAATGATCTCGCCTTGCGGCAACGAAACCCGCAGCATGAAGTGATTGGGAAACGATACCCCACTGATTTTTAATCCAATTTGATTGCCAAGTTCCATCATTAAGATTGCAAGTGAAATCGGAATGCCTCGACGACTTTGCAAAACATGATGCAGATAGGAGTTCTCGGGCGCATAAAAGTCATTAGGATTGGGACCAAATCCGAGCTCGGTGTAAAAGAAATGCTTGAGCTGTTGGAGTCGCTGCACCGCAGAAGCATCTGCAGAAATTCGTTTTTTAAGACGATCGCCTAGTTGATCAATCTCATCGAGGATATGTTGAACATCGAGATCTGGAAATGCATGCTGCGCAACTGCAATGCATGCCTCCGTAAGCGGAAAATGCTCATCCTCAGCAACCAAGGTGGCAAAGTAGTCAAGTTGTTGAGTTGGCATATTTCTTATTTTGCATGACGCAGAAAATTTTGCCAGCGCAAACCAATCAGCCATAGGCTAGCAAAGTAAATCACGGCTGCAGCAGTTAACCACAGACCCAGAAGACCAATGCGGATCAAGGGGCTCGCTTGCAAAGCGAGCCAATCGTGTGCCTGTGCACCATAAAAAAGCACAATACTGAGTGGCAATAAACCAACAAGCAGTTGGCCAAAATATTTAAACCAGCCGACCGCGCTTGGAAGAGCGCCACGTCGACGAAGACCAAGCCACAATAAGGCTGCGTTTAAACACGCGCCAAGGCCAACCGATAGGGCGAGGCCAGCATGGGCAAATAGGGGTACAAGCCCAATATTGGCGAGCTGCGTGAACAGTAGAACCAATAAAGCGATTTTGACGGGGGTACGAATATCCTGACGCGAGTAAAAGCCTGGGGCCAAGATCTTAACCATAATGAGGCCGATGAGGCCCACTCCATACGCAGCCAGTGCTTGCCGGGTCATTTCTACATCCATGGCGTTAAATTGCCCATAGTGATACAAAACAGCGGAGATCGGGGTACCAAACGCGAACAGTGCAATTGCACAGGGAGCTGCTAACAAGAAGGTTAAGCGTAATCCCCAAATTAATAATTCTCCAGCTTGCGCGGTATCTTGGGCAGCATTTGCTTTGCTAAGGCTTGGGAGCAGCACGGTTCCGAGTGCAACCCCGAGTAGAGCAGTCGGAAACTCCATAAGGCGATCGGCATACGAGAGCCAAGAGACGCTACCGGTTTGCAAATGCGAGGCAATATTGGTGTTGATGATGAGGGAAATCTGCGCAACGGAGACTGCAAATACAGCCGGCACCATGAGTTTTAGGACGCGGCGGGCATCTTGGTTTTGCCAAGCGGATTTAATCTTTCCAGGTAGCAAGCCAATTCGAGGCAATAATCCGAGTCGCATCAAGGCTGGAATTTGAATCGCCAGTTGCAAGATGCCTCCAATCATGACCCCAATACTTAAGGCATAAATCGGTTGCTCAAGAACTGGCGCAATAAATAGGGCGCCGCCAATTAAGGAAAGATTAAGGAGTACGGGGGTGAAGGCGGGAACCGCAAAACGTCCAAAGGTATTGAGGATGCCAGCGGATAAGGAAACCATCGAAATCAGACCAATGTATGGAAACATCACACGCGTCATAAACACGGTGGTCTCAAACGCGGCGCCGTCCTTAAGGCCTGCGGCAATAATAAAAACTAGGATCGGTGCAGCGAGGACCCCAATAATGACCGTGAGACTGAGCGCCCAAAACAGGATAGTCGCAACGGCATCGACTAACGCTCTAGTTTGATCCTTTTCCCCGCGATTTGAGATTTCCCCCAAGATTGGCACAAATGCCTGGGAGAAGGCCCCTTCTGCAAAGAGCCGACGCAAGAGGTTGGGGAGTCTGAAGGCCACATTAAAGGCATCGGTCCACTCCGAGGCGCCAAAACTTCTAGCAATTAAGGTTTCCCGAACCAATCCCGTAATGCGGGAAACCATGGTCAGGGAGCTTACCTTGGCTGCGGCAGAAAGGAGATTCATGGCCTGATTTTCCCTTATTTGGGGGGAGGGGTGGGCATTTTGGGGTCTTTAAGGTAGAATGTCAGGTTTTCGAGATCAGTTATTTGGTCTCTTGTAACGCGAATGTACCCAAGTCCACTTTCTTTAAGGGCCTGATTTCATTCTGATTATTTGTTTAGATAGGTTAATTGAATGGCTAATACCGCACAAGCTCGTAAGCGCGCTCGTCAATCTGTGAAGCTAAATGCTCACAATGCTAGTTTGCGTTCCAAACTTCGCACCTCGATCAAGGCAGTTCGCAAGGCAATTGAAGCCGGCGATAAAGATGCTGCTAAGAAAGTATTTGTTGCTGCGCAATCAACAATCGACAAGATTACCGATAAAAAGATTGCTCATAAAAATACCGCTGCGCGCCAGAAGTCACGACTATCTGCTGCGATTAAAGCAATGGCCTAATTTTTTAGGCCTGTTGCGGGCCTAAGGAAGTACCGATTTTCTGACCCGCTCGCATGTTGAGCGGGTTTTTGTTTAGTGGAGCGTTCTTTTGCAAAACAAGCCGCATAACACTTCGATCGCATCAACAAGTACTCAGTTCGCAGAGTTGGGTAATGGCCAATCTCTGGCTAAGCCACAATCTCCTGATCAGCTCAGGCATTACTTGCAATTTTCTGATTTTAGTCGCGATGAGTATGAGTATTTATTCGGACGCGCTGCTTGGTTAAAGGAGCGTTTTAAGCGATACGAGACCTGGCATCCACTGCATGATCGTACTTTGGCGATGATCTTCGAAAAGCACTCAACTCGTACCCGCCTCTCCTTTGAAGCAGGCGTTCATCAGTTGGGTGGGCATGCGGTTTACATGAATACTCGCGATACCCAGTTGGGTCGGGGTGAGCCGATCGAGGATGCTGCACAAGTCATTTCGAGGATGACTGACATCATTATGATTCGGACCTTTGAGCAAGAGACGATTGAGCGGTTTGCTGCCAATTCCCGCGTTCCTGTCATCAATGGCTTAACGAATCAATACCACCCTTGCCAAGTATTGGCGGATATTTTTACGTTCGTTGAGGCATGTGGGCCCATTCAAGGGAAAACCGTAGCCTGGGTTGGTGACGCAAATAATATGGCATACACTTGGATTCAGGCAGCTGAAAAACTGGATTTCCAGGTTCGCTTCTCTGCGCCGGATGGGTATCAGCTTGATCGCTCTCGCTTGCAACCCTCTGCCTTTAATCATCTTGTGGTGTGTGCTGATCCGAAGGATGCGTGTAAGGGCGCTGATTTAGTGAGCACTGATGTTTGGACCAGCATGGGATTTGAGGCTGAGAATGCAACCCGAATGGCAGCATTCAAGCACTGGATGGTCAACGAGCAATTGATGGCCTTGGCCCGTCCTGATGCACTCTTCATGCACTGCTTGCCTGCGCACCGTGGCGAAGAGGTTAGTGCCGGCGTGATTGATGGTCCGCAGAGCGTGGTTTGGGAAGAGGCCGAAAACCGCTTGCATGTTCAAAAAGCTCTGATGGAATTCTTGCTCTGTGGGCGCTTATAAAATTAGATTCCCTTATTTAAGTGATTTCTTAACCTATTGAGATCGTAAACACTATGTCTGAGATTAAAAAAGCAGTATTGGCCTATTCCGGTGGCCTCGATACCAGCGTGATTTTGAAGTGGCTTCAAGATACTTATGGCTGTGAGATTGTCACCTTTACAGCCGACTTGGGTCAAGGCGAGGAGCTTGAGCCCGCGCGAGCCAAAGCACTACAGTTTGGAATTAAGCCTGAGCACATCTTTATTGATGATCTGCGTGAAGAGTTTGTGTGCGACTTTGTGTTTCCAATGTTTAGGGCAAACACAATTTATGAGGGTGAATATTTGCTAGGCACATCGATCGCCCGCCCTTTAATCGCAAAACGTCAGATTGAGATTGCACGTCAGGTAGGGGCAGATGCGGTGTCTCATGGCGCTACTGGCAAAGGCAACGACCAGGTGCGTTTTGAGCTTGGTTACTACGCCCTTGAGCCTGGAATTAAAGTGATTGCTCCATGGCGTGAGTGGGATTTACTGTCTCGAGAAAAATTACTGGCCTATGCTGAAAAACACGGTATCCCTGTGGAAATGAAGCACAAGCAAGGGGGCGCGCCTTATTCGATGGATGCCAATCTATTGCACATTAGCTTTGAGGGTAGGCATCTCGAGAATCCAAACGCAGAAGCTGAGGAAGCGATGTGGCGCTGGACCGTTTCCCCAGAGAAGGCTCCTGATCAAGCGCAAGTGATTGAAATCGAATTTAAGCAAGGTGATCCAGTGGCGATCAATGGAAAGTCTTTGAAACCACACGAGCTGCTGGCCGAGTTAAATCGTTTGGGCGGTGCTCACGGCATTGGCAGACTGGATCTGGTCGAGAATCGCTTTGTTGGAATGAAGAGCCGGGGTTGCTATGAGACGCCTGGCGGAACTATTTTGCTCAAAGCGCATCGTGCGGTTGAGAGCATTACCTTAGACCGTGAAGTCGCTCATCTCAAAGATGATCTGATGCCACGCTATGCAGCTCTGATTTATAACGGCTATTGGTGGTCGCCTGAGCGCTTAGCATTGCAGACCCTAATTGACCATACTCAAAAGACTGTGAACGGGGTTGTGCGTCTCAAGTTGTACAAAGGTTCGGTTTCTGTGTTGGCACGCGATTCAGCCAATACTTTATTTGACCAAAATATTGCAACCTTTGATGATGATGGTGGAGCATATAACCAAGCTGATGCTGGTGGCTTTATTAAACTCAATGCATTGCGGATGCGAATTGCTGAAATTGCAAAACGTAAACGCGCAAAATAATCACTAAATTACGGAAGAATTGGTATGCAGTTTGATGGCGTTTCTGTTAGTAAAAAAGCAAATGTATATTTTGATGGCAAGTGTGTATCCCATACCGTTACATTACCGGATGGGGTCCGTAAATCAGTCGGGGTGATTTTGCCCAGCACCTTGCGCTTTGATCTCAGCACCAAAGAGGTGGTGGAAGTCGTTGAGGGCACAGCGCATGTCAGCATCAACGGTCAGGCAGAACGCACTTTTACTGCAGGGTAATCTTGGACCGTTGAGTCCGGTGGATATTTTGTGATTCGAGCGGAGCAACCGGTGCATTACGTGTGTCACTTTGGCTAGTCACTAACGTTTTGGTAAACCTGTAATTACGGTACCAGGCCCAAGGGCTCGTTGTGTAAACCATTTCTGATTCATTTCTAGAGCAAATCGGACCGGCCCTCGAGGACAGTGATTATTTTGGGTTTCTGGCTCCATATCAGAGAGATTCACAATCTTGCCATCATCATCGATAAAAGCGATGGTCAGTGGTAATTTTGTGTTGCGCATCCAAAAGCAATGAATGGCTTTTTCTGGAAAGACGAAGAGCATTCCAGTATTTGTCGGCATAAACGTTCGGTACATTAAGCCAGTTTGTCGGGCTGCAGGTGTATCGGCGAGTTCGGCCTCGATCCGGTACATTCCAGCCTTGAGTTCAATGATCGGCAGGAAGGGGCCTTGAGCGGCGGCATTTTCTGTGAGGATGAATAAAAAAGAAGCCGCCAGAATAGTCAAGTATTTGTGGATCATTGGGCTTGGGGAATTAAAATAGTGCATTTTCAGGAATAGGCGGTTTTGCCTCATGCGAAAATACTATATTCGTTGAACGGGGAAAAGCATCATGTACAAACATATTAAAGTCCCAGCTGGTGAAAAAATTACGGTCAACCCTGATTTTTCAATCAATGTTCCCAATAATCCCATTATTCCGTTTATCGAGGGGGACGGGACTGGGATGGATATCACCCCGGTGATGATTAAGGTGGTTGATGCTGCAGTTGAGAAGGCTTATGGCGGTAAGCGCAAGATCGCCTGGATGGAGGTCTATGCGGGTGAGAAATCAACCAAGGTTTATGGTCCAGATGTTTGGATGCCCGATGAGACCCTTGATGCGGTTAAAGAGTATGTTGTATCCATTAAAGGCCCGTTGACCACCCCGGTTGGTGGCGGTATTCGATCCTTGAACGTTGCCTTACGTCAATCACTCGATTTATACGTTTGCTTGCGTCCAGTGCGGTATTTCAAGGGAGTCCCCTCTCCCGTGCGTGAGCCCGAGAAGACGGATATGGTGATCTTTCGTGAGAACTCCGAAGATATTTATGCAGGTATTGAGTGGGAAGCCGGCACAGATGGTGCCAAAAAGATGGTGGATTTCTTGATTAAAGAAATGGGCGTAAAAAAGATTCGTTTCCCTGAATCCTCAAGTATTGGTATTAAACCTGTATCACGTGAGGGCACTCAGCGTTTGGTTCGTAAGGCATTTCAATACGCCATCGATAATGACAAACCTTCGGTAACCTTGGTTCACAAGGGCAATATCATGAAATTTACCGAAGGTGGTTTCCGTGACTGGGGCTATGAGCTCGCAATAAAAGAATTTGGAGCGCAACTGGTTGATGGTGGCCCATGGTGTAAGTTTAAGAACCCCAAAACCGGCAAGGACATCATCGTGAAAGATGTCATTGCCGATGCATTTTTGCAGCAGATCTTGTTGCGCCCCAATGAGTACAGTGTGATTGCGACCTTAAATCTCAATGGAGACTATATTTCGGATGCTTTGGCCGCACAGGTTGGTGGGATTGGAATTGCCCCGGGTGCCAACATGTCCGATAGTATTGCCATGTTTGAAGCAACCCATGGTACGGCTCCAAAATACGCCGGCAAGGATTACGTCAACCCCGGCTCCGAGATCTTGTCTGCCGAGATGATGTTGCGTCATTTAGGCTGGATTGAAGCGGCTGATCTGATTATTTCTTCGATGGAAAAAGCGATTCTTTCAAAGAAGGTGACCTATGACTTTGCGCGCCTACTCCCTGGCTCCACCCAGGTATCGTGCTCGGGTTTTGGTCAGGTCATGATTGATCATATGTAATTACGAAGCGCTCTAAAAGAAAAACCCCAGGTTTGACCCTGGGGTTTTTAATTGGGATCAGCTAGTGATCAGGCAGCTTGAATATTCGTTGCCTGTTTACCTTTTGGGCCTTGAGTAATATCAAACGTTACTTTTTGACCTTCTTTGAGGGTTTTAAAGCCGCTCATCGTGATTGCACTGAAGTGTGCAAACAACTCTTCTTCTCCATCATCCGGTTTAATAAAACCGAAACCTTTTGCATCATTAAACCACTTAACAACTCCGGTCGCCATGCGAACTCCATTACAAAAATCTAAAGACAACCGTGAAGAGGGGAAATACCTTTTGATCAGTCTTACTCCGCAACACGCCTAATGCAGGTAAATCTCAAACGAGAAAAACACCACAGGATTGATTGTTTGCCCTTTTTGAGGGGGTGTCAAGGAAATATGACTCGATATCACTAGGAAAAACCCTTTTTTTTCGTAAAAACACCCCAATATGACAAATATGCCTTGATTTTGAACGGTTTTCGTCAGATGAAAACCTGATTTGCGAGGATTTATTGCAGAGTTTTGCGGTGTGGTTAGAATGTTTCTCATGAGTCGTAATTCCAAAACACCCCCCGGAGGAAACCCAGTCACCCCATTTAAGGAAGACACGGTTTTATTGGAACGGCAGGCCGAAAAGGTCAAGGTGCCGGCCATGTATAAAGTGATGTTGTTAAACGACGACTACACGCCGATGGAATTTGTGGTGATGGTGATTCAGGAATACTTTAATAAAGATCAAGAAACAGCAACACGCATCATGTTGCAAGTGCATCTCGCAGGAAAAGGTGTGTGCGGCATCTATACCCGCGATGTGGCCTCGACCAAGGTCCATCAAGTCATAGAACGTTCCCGTGAAGCGGGTCACCCATTGCAGTGCACTATGGAGGAAGCATGATTGCTCAAGAACTGGAAGTAAGTTTGCATATGGCTTTTGTGGACGCTCGCGCGGCGCGCCACGAGTTCATTACGGTTGAGCACTTGCTATCCGCTTTATTGGATAACGCCACCTCGGTCGAGGTTCTGAAGGCCTGTGCGGTCAATATCGCTGAGTTGCGCTCCCAGCTGAAAAATTTTATTAATGACAATACGCCGGTGGTTCCCGGAACCGAAGAGGTCGATACTCAGCCAACGCTTGGATTCCAGAGGGTGATCCAGCGCGCCATCATGCATGTGCAGTCGACCTCGAATGGCAAAAAAGAGGTGACTGGCGCCAATGTGTTGGTGGCTATTTTTGGTGAAAAAGATTCTCATGCGGTGTATTTCTTGCAGCAGCAGGGGGTAACCCGCTTAGACGTGGTGAACTTCATTAGTCACGGCGTTCGCAAAGACAATACCGAACCCGCAAAAGCGGCTGAAGCGAGTCCTGATACTGAGGAGGCTGCAAGCAGTGGCAAAGAGAGTCCACTCGATCAATTCACCCAAAATCTGAACGCTATGGCGCGTCAGGGCAAGATTGATCCATTAATTGGTCGTGAAGGTGAAGTGGAGCGGGTCATTCAAGTGTTATGCCGCAGGCGTAAAAATAATCCCCTCTTGGTTGGTGAGGCTGGCGTCGGCAAGACAGCAATTGCCGAGGGCCTGGCCTGGAGAATCACGAAAGGGGAAGTTCCCGAGATTTTGGCGAATGCCACGGTTTACTCGCTTGATATGGGCGCTTTGCTGGCAGGAACAAAATACCGTGGTGATTTTGAGCAACGACTCAAAAGCGTGCTGAAGTCATTAAAAGACAATCCACATGGCATCCTCTTTATTGATGAGATTCATACCTTAATTGGTGCCGGAGCTGCTTCCGGGGGAACCTTGGATGCGAGTAATCTTTTAAAGCCAGCGCTATCGAGTGGAACGCTTAAATGCATTGGTGCAACCACCTTCACTGAGTATCGTGGCATTTTTGAAAAGGATGCAGCCCTATCGCGGCGTTTCCAAAAAGTCGATGTAGTAGAGCCGACCGTTGATCAAACCGTGCAAATTCTGCGTGGCTTGAAGTCACGCTTTGAAGAGCACCATGGCGTCAAGTACGCCGCTGCAGCGCTTGTGGCCGCTGCTGAACTGTCATCTCGCTACATTAATGATCGTCATTTGCCCGATAAAGCCATCGATGTCATTGATGAGGCTGGTGCTGCCCAACGGATCTTGCCTAAATCAAAGCAGAAAAAAACCATTAATCGCCAAGAGATCGAAGAAATCGTGGCGAAGATTGCACGCATCCCACCGCAATCAGTGTCGGTCGATGATCGCAGCAAGTTACAAACCTTGGATCGCGATATTAAGAGTGTCGTCTTTGGACAAGATCCTGCGATTGAAGCTCTTGCGAGCGCCATCAAAATGACGAGGGCTGGCTTAGGCAAGGTTGATCGACCCATTGGTTCCTTCCTGTTTTCGGGACCCACTGGAGTCGGTAAGACTGAGGTTGCTAAGCAGTTAGCCTTCATTATGAGCATTGAACTCCTGCGCTTTGATATGTCAGAGTACATGGAGCGCCATGCGGTAAGCCGTTTGATCGGAGCACCTCCTGGCTATGTTGGCTTTGATCAAGGCGGGCTTTTGACTGAAGCCGTTTCAAAGAAACCGCATTGCGTTTTATTGCTCGACGAAATTGAGAAGGCGCATCCGGATATTTTCAATATCCTTTTGCAAGTGATGGATCACGGCACCTTAACGGACAACAACGGACGCAAGACGGATTTTCGTAATGTCATCATTATCATGACCACCAATGCAGGTGCGGAAGCAATGCAAAAGTCGACTATGGGCTTTACCAATGCGCGTGAGCAAGGTGATGAAATGGCGGATATCAAGAAGTTATTCACCCCGGAGTTTCGCAATCGTCTCGATGCAATTGTGTCGTTTAAGGCCTTGGATGAGTCCATCATTATGCGCGTGGTGGATAAGTTCCTTATGCAGCTCGAAGAGCAATTGCACGAGAAAAAAGTGGACGCAGTCTTTAGCCCTGCCTTACGTTCCTACTTGGCTAAGCATGGTTTTGATCCCTTGATGGGAGCACGACCCATGCAGCGAATTATTCAAGATACAGTGCGCAAAGCCTTGGCTGATGAATTACTCTTTGGACGCCTAGCCCACGGCGGATCCGTCGTGGTCGATATTGATGACGATGGTAAGGTAAAGCTTGATATTCAATCCTCGAACCAGCCACCGAGTAAATCGAGCAAGGCGAGTATTGAGCCAGTCGAAGAAATCTAAAGAAATTGCTGGGCGCGGATTTATCCGCGTCCAGTGCTTCCAAAGCCACCCGTACCCCGAGTACTGCTCTCAAATTCATAAACTACTTTGAGTTCGACATGGAGAACCGGTACGATCACGAGCTGCGCTAAACGCTCCATCGGTTCTAACCGAAATGCGGTAGAGCCTCGGTTCCAAGCACTCACCATCAATTGACCTTGGTAATCTGAATCAATTAATCCGACTAAGTTACCCAACACAATTCCATGTTTATGACCAAGTCCTGAGCGCGGCAGGATCATTGCAGCGTAACGGGGATCTTCAATGTAAATGGCAAGACCCGTTGGAATCAATTCGGTTTGACCTGGTGCGAGCTCGATGTTTTTATCAATGCAAGCACGCAGATCCAATCCAGCACTTCCTGGGGTGCCATAGCTTGGCATCTGAGAGCGCATCCGCTCATCGAGAATTTTGACTTGAAGAACTTGCACGATTGATATTCCTATTAAGGTAAGCGAGAGCTAACGATGGCAATGAGTTTTCTCGCAAGTTCTAACTTGCTGGCACGTCCAAGGTTTTTACTGCCTTTTTCATCAACCACGAGGATCTCATTCGTATCGAGACCAAAGGTGGCGGGGCCAATATTTCCCACAATCATGGGGATGCCCTTGCGCATACGCTTCTCTTTCGAGTGTTTACCCAACCGATCGGTTTCAGCAGCAAATCCAACACAGTATGGCTTTGATTTGCGATTGGCTAATTTAGCCATATCGAGCAAGATATCGGGGTTCGAACGAAACTCTAAATGCAGCCCAGACTGCTCTTGGCGTTTAATCTTCTGTGGAGCGCGATTGGCAATCGTCCAATCGGCAACGGCAGCGACCGCAAAAAATACATCGCAATTTGCAGAGGCAAGCGTGACGCGATGCATCTC
>VGIH01000010.1 GCA_016867965.1 Betaproteobacteria bacterium
GCCTTTTTTTTCTCGGCATCTAACTTCGATAACAATTGTTTTTGGCGCTTCTCGAGTGCCTCTAACTTAGCATCGGCCCCTAAGTGAGCGCGATGCATCGCACTCGCATCTTCCCGGATGGTTAAGTCACCACCATCCAAATTGGCTTGTGCCAGCTTCTGCGCATTTTGAGGCGGAGTGGGTCTAGACGCATTTACTAATACAACGCTAAGTGGAGTATTTAAGCGACGATCTACTTCAGGCGCATTGAACCAACGCTGACTCATAAGAGCAAGATGAATCAATAATGAAATAGCCAATGCAATCCATAGCGGCTTAATTGACCGACTCACCACAAACGGGTGAAGCGCTAATCTCATTCTGGCAAATCTCCCTCTGCCCCAGTACTCGTATCGCTGGTGTTAGCCTCAAGCTCGAGTACACGTGCTTTGGCGGTCAGGTCCAACAGATCAATTTCCATGATCTCGATCTTAGCGCGGGTAAGACGGGGATGACCAGCTAATTCAGGGATAGGCAAATGAAGGGGAATGGGCTCAATTCGCGCCATACCCTCTTTCAAATGGCGTGCATAAATTGAATGGGGTAAGCCAGCCTGCGCCAACCAGCGTAGGCACCAATAACGTTCCATACGAGACTGGTACTCGCCGTACTGCAAATACACTGCGTCAAAATCGACAGCAATCCCCATAATCTCAGAATCTTTGGGAGGAAATGGGGCTGTCATCTTGGCAGTAACCCCATTTCGAATTATGGCAATCAATTGCCATTGATTCACAAGATCCGCATAACGACGCAGAGGCGACGTACACCAGGCGTAGAACTCAACGCCTAAACCCTCATGAGGACCGGGCGTAGTCTGCATACGCGTACGCATTGCTCCCCAGCCTTTTTGGGTCCGAAATAAAGCTGGTAAGCCATGCTCAGCCAGCGCCTGCCCCCAAATTCGATTACATAAGATCATGCACTCGGCCACGATGGTATCTAAAATCGAACCTCGAATACGAGGCTCGATCACAATCTCATTCGTTGGTGATGTGATCTTGAAATTGAAATCACGGATCAAGGCATTTGGATCGGCTTGACCCAAAACTTCAGCCCGCAAGCCATCTTTAACCCGCTGCTCTTGGCGTTTCTGATGTTCATTCTGAGCCAAAACCCACAATCGATTAAGTGTTTCGTGATACGGCAATGATGAGTTTTCTTGGGCCAAGAAGGCTTCGTCAACTAAAGGCTCCCAATCATCTAACCGAAGATTAGTTTCAATGGGCACCAACTCCAGTGCGCTTTGCGGGGGGGTCTGGGTTCGATGCCCTAGAGCATCGATCTCAACATACAAGGAGACAGCCGGACGTGCCGAACCAGCATCGAGCGAAAAGTACTCAACAAATTGCTCTAGCAACATCGTAATTTTGTCACCTGGGAAATAAACCGTTGACATCCGCTCGCGCGCGACCTGATCAAAACGATCTCCCTTTTGAATTAATAAACCGGGTGCGGCAATATGTATGCCCAATCGATAAAGACCATCACTGATAAGCGTTAATGACAAGGCATCATCAATTTCAGTGGTGCCGGCGTCATCAATTGAAAATGCCTTAACTTGTGCAGTTGGTAAGCCAGCAACGGCCTTTTCAAACTCTGTGTCTGTAAATCGAAAATCATTTGCAAAGCCCGTGCCTTTCGGAAAATGCGCTTGCACAAATTGACCATGATGGTAAGACTGCGGGGAATCCAAAGCACCGCAGCGCATCAGTAAACGTGCTGGGTGTTCTCCAGTTTGCTCACACGCCCCATGAAAGGCTTTGTATGCCAAGCTATTTTTATCCGGACGAAACAGCAAGCTATTCACTTGCGAATGTAAAGCAACTGGCAGTCTTCCTTCAATGAGCTCCGCCTGCCATGCCTCTTGTTGTAAAAGCTCTCTTTGCTTACGTTCGATTGCTGCTAGTCCCGCTTGCAACTGCTCGAGTGGCGCCCGCATAAAGGCACCGCGCCCTTTACGTCGAAAGTAAACAGGAGCTCCTTGCAATGCAATCGCTAAGCCGATCAATTGAGGCGTGCTAACGGTATCTCCAAAATACTCTTTAGCAATCACCTGAAATGCAAATTCGTGATCAGACGCGCAATCCCATAACAACTGCAAATCAATTGTTGCAGCAATACCATGAGCCTCCTCAAGAACTGCTTGGGGATTAGTCGCTTCAAATTGAAGCCAAACTTCTTTTGACTTTAGCTTGAGATGCTTACCCGATAAAGCGCTTGCTTGCCATGACTGCGTATCTCCAGCACCTGAAGACGATAAGACTGTGGCAATACGTAGCTCACCACCCTCCTCATGCAGTAATTGCATTAAAGCGAAATCCCGCCACTTGCCTCAATGGTGACGCCATTGACATAACTGGCTTCGTCGCTCGCTAGGAACAGGTATACGTTCGCCATTTCTTCTGGGGTACCCAAGCGGGCCATCCACGAGCGCTGCTCAATGCTTTGCAATATATTTTCAGGCATCGCCTTGACCATCTCAGTCACAATGAATCCAGGACACACCGCATTCACCCGAATGCCTTTTTGACCGAACTCACGGGCCCAGGTTTTAGTAAATCCAATTACGCCAAATTTAGTCGCAGAGTAATTGGTTTGTCCAAAATTACCATAGATACCAACCACGCTCGAAGCATTGACGATAGCCCCTTTTTTAGCCTCTAGCATATGAGGAACAACTAATTGGGTGCAATTAAAGACGCCCTTAAGATTGACGTCAATCACCGCATCAAATTGTTCCTCGGTCATTTTCACTAAACGCGCATCTTGAGTAATGCCAGCGTTATTAATCAATATGTCAATGCGTTGATGTTTAGCGATGATGTCGTCCACTGCACGCTGAATACTAGCTCGATCGGTAACATTCAATACATACGGTTCGGCATTTTTTAGTTGGCCCACCGCTTCCATTACCGCACCTTCATTTAGGTCTGCCAACATGACCTTGGCACCCTCCTCGGCAAACCGTTTGGCAGTTGCGAAACCAATTCCTTTGGCTGCTCCGGTGATAAGTGCAACTTTATTTCGTAAACGCATACCAATTCCTCTAATTAGGGATTAAGGTGCTCTAAGCGAGCCAAAATTTTTTGATGAACGCCGCCAAAGCCGCCATTACTCATCACTAAAATATGATCGTGGGGTTTGGCTTCGCTACATACGGCCTCGACTAAACGCCCAAGATCATGAAAACTTTTCGCTTTCGAACCCAATGGCGCGATCGCCTCTTGCAAGTCCCAACCTAAAGCATCTTTACCACTGACCACTCCGTAGGCAAAAACCAAATCGGCTTCTCTCAAGCTATCCGGAAGCTGAGACTTCATAACGCCAAGCTTCATGGTGTTTGATCGTGGCTCAAGCACCGCCAGAATTCGCACCTGACCAATTTGTTTACGCAATCCATCAATGGTGGTAGCGATTGCCGTAGGATGATGGGCAAAATCATCGTAAACAGAAATCCGATTCTTTTCGCCAATAAGTTCCAAACGTCGCTTGACGTTTTTAAATTCCGCTAATGCAAGAGCGGATTCTTCTGGGGTAATTCCGATATGGTGAGCAGCTGCAATCGCCGCCAATGCATTAAGTTGATTATGAACACCCATCACACCCGAATGCCTTGCCCAATGAACTTCCGCACATTTCTTACCCTGATAAAGAACTGAAAAATCAGCTCCGCCTTTGCCATCTATATTTTCTAAATCCTCAAATGACCAATCGCAGTCACCAAAACCAAAGCGCTCTAAAGGAGACCACAAGCCGCGCTCAATTACACGATTCAATGACTGCTGTGAGCCGTTAGTAATCACCAAACCTGTTTGCGGAATGGTTCGAACTAAATGATGAAATTGGGTTTCGATCGCCGCTAAGTCAGTAAAAATATCGGCATGATCAAATTCGAGGTTATTCAAAATTGCGGTTCGTGGCCGATAGTGCACGAACTTACTGCGCTTATCAAAAAAGGCGGTGTCGTACTCATCGGCCTCAATCACAAAATAGCGCCCCTCGCCCAAGCGAGCCGAAACGGAAAAATTCAACGGCACACCACCAATTAAATATCCAGGTTTACGTTGATTTCGCTCCAAGATCCAGGTCAACATAGCTGTCGTTGTGGTCTTACCATGCGTTCCGGCTACCGCAAGCACATGTCTGCCCGATAACACCTGCTCTCCCAACCATTGGGGTCCTGAGGTATATGGCAAGCCTTGATTCAGAATTTCCTCAAGAAGAGGATTTCCCCTTGAAATTACATTACCAATTAGAAATAAATCCGGTTTCGATTTAAATTCACGGAGTTGATCGGGAGAGTATCTTTCGATTAATTGAATACCTTGAGCTTCAAGTTGCGTGCTCATTGGTGGGTACACATTCGCGTCGCAACCGGTTACCTCATGACCGGCCTGTCTGGCAATTGCCGCGATCCCACCCATGAAGGTGCCACAAATGCCCAAGATATGAATATGCATGCGAGGATTTTAGCCAAGGAGAGCCATGAACCGTCGTCATTTTCTAATTGCAAGCGGAGTAGCGATTGTTGCAGCTGTAACTGGTGCTTTTTTTGCTAATCGCAGAACTGCCTTGCAATCCGCTTCGCAAGATGCTGTGAAAGCCCTTTTTGACCGGGAGTGGTTTTCTCCTGACCAAAAGCCAATATCGACCCAAGATTGGAAGAATAAGGTTTTAGTCGTCAATTTTTGGGCATCCTGGTGTCCACCCTGCGTTGAAGAAATGCCCGCTTTGGACAAAATTCAAGGGGAATATGATCCTAAAAATATGCTAATTGTCGGCATCGGTATTGATTCACCCTCTAATATTCGTCAATTTATTGAAACTACGATTATTTCTTACCCAATCGTTTTAGGTGGTCTCGGCGGCAATGACATCAATAAAATGCTGGGGAACCCATCAGGTGCCCTACCATTTACTGTGGTTATTAATGCTAAAGGAAATATCGCTGGTAGAAAATTAGGCAAGATAAGCGAAGATGAGCTCAGAAAGTTAATTAAAGAGGCAATTTAGCTGACTTTAATTTATTTTAAATGAAAATTTTTCGCATACTTCACTACTATTTTTAATCAAATTCTTAAAAAAATAGCTAATTTCTAGGAATTCAGGGTTTCAGGGGGTATACTGCTTTTTACGTTAATTTTCCTGATTTATCGCCGAATTAATCGATATTTTTCAATAACTGTAGCGATTTATGCCTACTAACCATTCAAATTCCTCTGTTTTACTTCTCAATGGGCCTAATTTAAACCTTTTAGGAACCAGAGAGCCCGAAGTTTACGGGAAAACAACCCTTGAGGACATCACTCGTCGCATGGGCATGCTCGCTAAGGACGCTGGGATTTTGCTCGAGACCTTTCAGAGCAATCACGAGGGTGAGTTGATTGACCGTGTTCAGAAAGCCAAAAAGGACGGCATTGGTTTCATCATTATTAACCCAGGCGGATTTACCCACACGAGCGTTGCTCTACGGGATGCCTTAGCTGGTGTAGCAATCCCATTCATTGAAGTGCACCTCTCGAATATTCACCAGCGCGAAGAGTTTCGTAAACATTCCTATTTTTCAGATCTAGCCATGGGCGTTATTTGTGGTCTAGGTGCCCAAGGTTATGAATTGGCGTTAGCAGCCATTCAGAACAAACTGGCTTCTCATTAAAAACATTACAACGAGGTTTGGCATGGACTTACGTAAACTAAAAACCCTCATCGACTTGGTCTCCGAATCCGGAATTTCCGAACTCGAAGTGAGCGAAGGAGAAGATAAAGTCAAGATTGTGAATGCGCGACATTCTGGCTCCGTTACAAACACTCCTGCAGCAATGCCCATGAATACCATGGTCATACCGGCGCCGATCCAACAGGAAATTCCAATAGCTTCTGCTGCGGCGCCAGAAGTCAGTTCAGCGCCTGAGGGTTTTGTGCAAAAGTCTCCAATGGTTGGAACCTTTTATCGCTCCCCCAATCCAGAGGCGCCTGCTTTTGTGAATGTAGGCGATACCGTAACAGTCGGCCAAACCCTCTGCATCATCGAAGCGATGAAGCTTCTCAATGAGATTGAGTCCGAAAAAGCCGGGGTAATTAAACAAATCTTGTGTGAGAACGGTCAAGGCGTTGAGTTTGATCAACCGCTGTTCATCATCGCCTAATCGCCATGTTTGACAAAATACTAATCGCCAATCGTGGCGAAATTGCCCTGCGAATTCAACGAGCCTGCCGCGAGCTTGGAATTAAAACCGTGGTGGTATATTCCACTGCGGATAAAGACGCCAAATACGTAAAACTCGCTGATGAAGCGGTATGTATCGGGCCAGCACCTTCGACACAAAGTTACCTTAATATGCCGGCGATTATTTCAGCGGCTGAAGTGACCGATGCTGAGGCGATTCATCCTGGCTATGGATTTCTCTCAGAAAATGCTGATTTTGCTGAGCGTGTTGAAAAATCAGGATTTGCTTTTATTGGCCCAAGACCAGAGTCCATCCGCCTGATGGGCGATAAGGTTTCTGCAAAAAATGCCATGATCAAGGCGGGTGTTCCCTGCGTACCCGGCTCTGCCGGAGCTTTGCCCACCGATAATCCAAAAGAAATTTTGGCGACTGCCAAGCGTGTAGGCTACCCCGTCATCATCAAAGCAGCAGGTGGTGGCGGTGGGCGTGGTATGCGTGTTGTTCATACGGAAGCAGCCCTCATCAGTGCCGCGAATATGACCCGTGAGGAAGCGGGTCGTGCCTTTGGTAACCCAGAAGTTTATATGGAGAAGTTCCTTGAACGCCCCAGGCACGTAGAGATCCAAGTCTTAGCGGATACCCATGGCAACGCAGTTTGGTTGGGTGAGCGTGATTGCTCCATGCAGCGTCGCCACCAGAAAGTGATTGAAGAAGCGCCGGCCCCAGGCATTGATCGTAAATTGATTGCCAAAATTGGAGAGCGTTGTGCCGATGCATGCAAAAAAATTGCTTACCGTGGCGCTGGTACCTTTGAATTTCTCTACGAAAAGGGTGAGTTCTTCTTTATTGAAATGAACACCCGCGTTCAAGTCGAGCACCCAGTAACGGAGATGATTACCGGCATTGATATTGTTCAAGAACAAATCAAAATTGCGGCCGGTCAAAAGTTGGGCTTTCGGCAACGCGATATCGTCTTTAAAGGCCATGCAATTGAATGCCGCTTAAATGCTGAGGACCCCTTTAAGTTCACGCCAAGCCCCGGTCGAATTCAGTCATGGCATATGCCTGGAGGCCCGGGCATCCGTGTCGATTCCCATGCCTACAGCGGATATTTAGTGCCCCCGAACTACGACTCCATGATTGGTAAATTAATTGCTTATGGAGCAACTCGTGAACAGGCGATTCGTCGAATGCGTATTGCCCTCTCCGAAATGGTGATTGATGGCATTTTGACCAATGTACCCCTACATCGTGAGCTAATGCTCGACGCAAAATTTATTGAGGGGGGTACTAGCATTCATTACCTTGAACAGCGCCTTGAGGAGCAATCTGCAACTCGTGGCGAGAAGTAGGCTTTCCTAAGCCAATGTCGTACCGCGAGTTCCAATTTACGGTTGTTGCTGAAATTGCCGAACCCTTGGGGGATGCCCTCATGGAACTCGGAGCACTGTCGGTTTCGGTCGAAGATGCGACCGCAGGTGGCTATGATGAAAACCCTTTGTATGGCGAGCCAGGATTATCGCCAGACGTGCAAGCGTGGGATTTATCCGTTGTTAAGGCGCTTTTTGATCAAACCCAAGAAGTAAATAAGGAAGAACTCGCCAGCACTTTATTAGAGGCTGGATTTGCCGTTCAAACCCCTACCGAATCGATTGTGGCGGATCAAGATTGGGTGTCGATGACACAAAGTCAATTTGATCCCATTCCGATTGGTGAGCGCATGTGGATTGTTCCCTCATGGCACCCAAAACCCTCTGCACCAGAGGCAATCTGCCTAGCAATGGATCCAGGGCTTGCATTTGGGACGGGTAGCCACCCCACCACTCGACTATGCCTTGAATGGCTTGAGCAATATAGCGCCAGTGGAATCTGTAAAAGCCAAAACGTATTGGATTATGGATGTGGTTCTGGAATTTTGGCAATTGCCGCCAAAAAACTGGGCTTTCAAACGGTTTTTGGTACCGATATTGACCCGCAGGCAATTGAATCGGCTCGTGCGAATGCCAATCAAAACCAAACGGATATTGAGTTTCAACTGCCCGACGACATCGACGTTGCGATTGGTTCCCGGCTCTTTGATGTTGTGATTGCCAATATTTTGGCTAACCCTTTGCAAGTTTTAGCCCCTGCTCTAATCGCACGCGTTCAAGATGGTGGGCAACTTATTCTCTCAGGCATCCTGGAGCGGCAAGCGCAAGAGGTGATTGATTGCTATAAAAACGATATTCCACTCTCGATCTGGAGGGTTTCAGAGGGCTGGGTTTGCCTGCATGGTCAAAAACCAGCCTCTAAGCCAAATCAGATTTCGAATGCGCCCTTGATTGAGGATGCTGAAATACCGAATCGCGTAATTGCTAGTACTTTTGTTGCAAAGATCAATCGTCATCGTCCGCAAGCGCTTTTTATTGCCACTGGACTATTTATTACCATCAGTTGCTTCGTTGTATGGAGTCATTGGCGTGTCCCAATCTTGCATTTTTTGGCTCCCAGTGTAGATAAAAACCCGAGCCCAATTGCCTTACATAGCTTTGAGCTAATACAAACCATGGATCGGGTAATTTGTAAGGTATTACCTTGCGCTCGAGCTGCCGCGATCGATTTCAAAGCTTGGCGCTTTCAACTTGCTAATCTTGGTATGGATGAAGCGAAGCGTGGGGAAGAAGTGCAGTCCATCTTGCAAATCGAGCTACAAAACCGCCTATTGATTTCTGTTGCAATCCCCCATCTCGAACTAACACTGAGCGATGCCGATGAAAATACGATTACTCAAATTCTGATGGGCCCCAGAGAATGGCTTCCAAAAACCTGGCAAAACGCTCACCCTGACTTTGAGCAAACTGGGGCCCCACCCAAAGAACAATTTAACCTTTCTATTGCACTGCGACTTCCTGCCAATACGGCAGGCTATCGCTTACGTGTAGCATATCCCTCTTTCACTCAACCACCATCCCTTTAGAGAACTTTATGGCAAGTATTATTTGTGGCTCCATTGCGTATGACACGATCATGACCTTTGAGGGTCGCTTTCAAGATCAAATTCTTCCTGAACAAATTCATATTCTGAATGTGGCTTTTTTGGTTCCCAGCATGCGTAGAGAGTTTGGGGGTTGCGCCGGGAACATTGGCTATAACCTCCAACTCCTCGGTGGCAAACCTCTCATCATGGCAACTGTGGGAGCGGATGCAGATCCTTACCTCTCCCACCTCGAGAGGCTAGGAATAAGTCGCCAGTTCATTAAGAAGCTGGATCAGGCCTTCACAGCTCAAGCCATGATTACTACCGATCTTGCAAACAATCAAATTACTGCATTTCATCCTGGGGCAATGAATGATTCCCACACTAATCGAGTAGGCGACTGTATAGCCCATCTGTCGAATAACGATCGACACATTGGCATCGTCGCTCCAGATGGTCGAATTGGTATGTGGGAGCATTGCCATCAATTTTCGCAGGCCAAGATTCCATTCATTTTCGATCCAGGTCAGGGGATGCCAATGTTTAATGGTCAAGAGCTTCTGGAGCTTGTAGATCTCGCCACCTATGTTGCTGTAAACGACTATGAGGGTGAAATGCTTTGCCAACGCACCGGTTTATCGCTTCACGAGCTTGCCAATCGACTTGAGGCGCTAATCGTAACCAAGGGAGCTCAAGGGGCGCAAATTCATGTGCAAGGCAAGGTGATTGATATTCCTGCAGTCCCAGCTGAGAAAATCGCCGACCCAACCGGTTGCGGTGATGCATTTCGGGGTGGTCTACTATACGGTCTTGAAAAAGGTTTGGACTGGGAGACGACTGGACGCTTAGCGAGCCTCATGGGATCGATCAAAATCGCTCACCAAGGCCCCCAAAACCATCAACCAACGCGTGCTGAAATTAGCAATCGCTTCAATGCTGCTTTTGGGACGGCTATTACCCTCTAAATAAAAATGGGGTCCCGAAGGACCCCATCCAGACTACTTCAACTATCCACCAAGCTGACGCTTAGGGACGGCTGCCTGTAGGAAATGGCCAAGCCGCAGCCGGATTCAACGCAGTTTGCGTTGGAGCAGCAACGGCGGGCTTAGCCGCGGGCTTTTTTACAGAAGCCCCTTTCTTCTTGGCAGCAGGCCTTTTCTTAGCTGCTTTTTTAGCAGGCTTTTTCTTGGCAGCTTTTTTCTTTTTAGCAGCAGGACGCTTTTTGGCTACTTTTTTCTTAGCAGCTTTTTTAGCGGCAGGCTTCTTCGCTGCTTTTTTGGCAGCTGGGCGCTTCTTCGCTGCTTTTTTGGCAGCTGGTTTCTTAGCAGCTACTTTTTTCTTAGCAGCTGGTTTCTTTGCAGCAGACTTCTTTTTGGCGATTGCCATAGTGATTCTCCTTCACGTGTGAGGATTAGAACAAACTACTGATTAAGAAAACCCGACCATGACTCCAAGCTGCGCCTTGCGGTGCACCATGGGAAACGAGCGAGCTATTCATCGGCGCACGGCTTACTACAGGGTGCTGCACGCTAATGAATCCTGGAAAAAAAGCTGCGGCCCTAGCGGGAAGCAGCTTTTCAAAAGGGGTAGAAAAAATTGGGAAGAAGGCCCGGTCACCCTGTTGCAAGGGTTTTCGCATTTTTGCCAGTTTCAAGTGACTACAAATACTAATCAACCAAACTATCTCCTATATTGCCGGAGGAAGCGCTGGTCTAGCTTTTTGTTACTCCCAATTCAGCGCACCACCGGTTTGATACTCAATTACTCTGGTCTCAAAAAAGTTTCTCTCTTTTTTCAGATCTATCATTTCTGACATCCATGGAAAAGGATTCTCTTCATTTGGATACATTGCGTCAAGTCCTATTTGCATACAACGACGATTACAGATGAAGCGAAGGTAACTTTTGAACATCGGAGCATTGAGCCCAAGCACCCCTCTTGGCATCGTATCCTCGGCGTAGCGATACTCCAATTCAACTGCTTTTTCAAAGATGCTCCGAATCTCTTCTTTGAACGCGGAAGTCCATAACTGCGGGTTCTCCAGCTTGATTTGGTTGATTAAATCGATGCCAAAATTGCAATGCATCGACTCATCGCGCAAGATGTATTGATACTGTTCTGCAGCCCCCATCATTTTGTTCTGACGACCCATTGCGAGGATTTGCGTAAAACCAACATAAAAGAATAAACCTTCCATTACGCAAGCAAAAACAATCAGTGAACGCAGTAATTTTTGATCATTTTCCAGTGTGCCAGTCTTAAATGCGGGGTCGGTTAGCACGTCAATGAACGGAATCAAGAACTCATCTTTATCCCGAATCGACGGAACCTCATGGTAGGCATTGAAGATTTCGGCCTGATCCAGACCCAAAGACTCAACAATGTACTGGTAGGCGTGCGTGTGAATAGCCTCCTCAAAAGCCTGACGCAATAGATACTGACGGCACTCGGGAGCGGTAATCTGGCGATAGGTTCCCAATACGATGTTATTTGCAGCTAAGGAATCGGCCGTAACAAAGAAACCTAAATTACGCTTAATAATGCGCCGCTCATCTTCGGTAAGACCATTGGGGTCTTTCCAGAGCGCAATATCACGATTCATATTGATTTCTTGGGGCATCCAATGGTTCGCGCAACCGGCCAAATACTTTTCCCAGGCCCACTTGTACTTAAAAGGAACTAACTGATTGACGTCGGTCGTACCATTAATCACTCGCTTATCAGCAACGTTCACGCGACGCTCGGTTGCGTCAGTCGTTAATTTTGGAGCAGCTTGCACCGGAGGAGCGACCGCAACCTCATCGGCCACAGGAGCAACCTGCACCGGTGGAACTGCCATCGGCGAGGTTGGTGGCATAAACCCCGCTTTAGCAAGGGCTGGCGCCACTTCTTCATCCCAGTTCAACATACTCTTCTCCTAGTTCGTACTTGTTCTATTGTTTTAATTAAGCTTACTGACAGGCTTCACATTCTTCAAATCCTGGGTCTCCAGGGCGCATGGTGCAAACCGGACCATCCGCCGCAATCGCACCCGCAGTACTGGCAGCCCCGCTAGAGACAGCATTAAGTTGACCAGTGGCAACCGTTGATTTTTCAACATGGGTTGCTGCCATCGTCCGCAAGTAATACGTTGTTTTTAAACCCCGAATCCATGCCAACTTATACGTGTCATCCAACTTCTTACCTGAGGCACCGGCCATATAGATATTGAGCGATTGCGCTTGATCAATCCACTTCTGGCGACGTGAAGCAGCCTCAACTAACCAGCTTGGCTCAACCTCAAAGGCGGTGGCGTATAAATCACGTAAATCTTGGGGAACGCGATCAATTTTGGACAGAGTGCCATCAAAATACTTCAAATCAGCGATCATGACCTCATCCCAGAGTCCGCGATCTTTCAAATCCCGTACCAAGTAGTCATTTACCACGGTGAACTCGCCAGAAAGATTCGATTTCACAAAGAGGTTCTGGAAGGTTGGCTCAATGCAAGCGGAGACGCCAATAATATTGGAAATCGTGGCGGTTGGGGCAATTGCGACGCAATTGGAGTTGCGCATGCCGTGTTGCTTGATCTGGGCGCGCAAGGCATTCCAATCCATCGTGCTGGACTGATCCACCTCGACATAGCCACCACGCTCCTCTTGAAGCATCTTAAGGGTATCTTGAGGCAGAATGCCGCGATCCCACAATGATCCTTGGTAACTACTGTAAGTACCGCGTTCTTTGGCAAGTTCACTCGACGCCTGATAGGCATAGTAGCAAACCGCTTCCATCGATGTATCAGCAAACTTTATCGCGGCCTCACTCGCATACGGAATGCGTTGCATGTGCAAGCAATCTTGGAAGCCCATAATTCCAAGACCGACTGGGCGGTGCTTCGTATTGGAGTTACGAGCCTTAGCAACCGCGTAGTAATTGATGTCAATCACGTTATCGAGCATTCGCATCGCGGTCTGAATCGTTTGCTTCAGCTTAGCGTGATCGAGCACCATCTGACCATTGGCATCGGTGGTCATGTGGGCGGTGAGGTTGACTGAGCCTAGATTACATACAGCAATTTCAGTCTCATTGGTGTTGAGGGTAATCTCGGTACACAAATTCGATGAATGAACCACACCCACATGCTGTTGGGGGCTACGAATATTGCAAGGATCTTTGTATGTAATCCAAGGATGTCCGGTCTCAAATAGCATCGCTAACATCTTGCGCCATAACTGAACCGCAGGGATCTTCTTCGATGGCTTAATTTCTCCTACCTCGGCACGTTTTTCATAGGCAATGTAAGCTTGCTCGAATGCTTTGCCATACTTATCGTGTAAATCAGGAGTGCTGGATGGAGAAAACAAAGTCCACTCCCCGTTTTCCATCACCCGCTTCATAAACAAATCAGGGATCCAATTGGACGTGTTCATGTCGTGGGTACGACGGCGATCGTCACCGGTATTTTTACGAAGCTCCAAGAACTCTTCAATATCCAGGTGCCAAGTTTCCAAGTAAGCGCAGACTGCGCCTTTACGCTTACCGCCCTGATTCACAGCTACCGCTGTGTCGTTCACAACCTTCAGGAAAGGGACAACGCCCTGGGACTTACCATTAGTTCCCTTGATATGACTTCCCAATGCACGCACATTGGTCCAGTCATTCCCCAAGCCACCAGCAAATTTAGATAACAAGGCATTCTCTTTAAGAGCCTCATAAATACCATCTAAGTCGTCATCTACGGTGGTTAGGTAGCAGCTCGATAATTGTGAGCGCAAAGTTGCTGAATTAAACAGCGTTGGGGTGCTCGACATGAAGTCAAAAGTAGAGAGAACCTCATAAAACTCAATCGCACGGCGCTCACGGTTTGGCTCATTTAAAGCCAAGCCCATTGCCACGCGCATGAAAAACGCCTGCGGCATTTCAATCCGATGGTCTTCAATGTGCAAGAAATAACGATCATAGAGGGTCTGGAGCCCTAAATAATTAAATTGCAAATCTCGATCAGCATTGAGCGCTGTCGAGATTTTGCTCAGATCAAACTCTAAAAGACGAGGATCCAATAGCTCAGCCTCGATACCCTTACGAATAAATTGAGGGAAATAGTTCGGATACTCAGACTGCATATCGCCTTGCAAGACCTCGCGCCCTAGAATTGCTTTACGAATCACATGCATCAAAATACGAGCGGTCACCTGACTATATGCTGGATCTTTCTCGATCAGGGTCCGGGATGCCAAAATAGCCGAGTCATACACCTGCGCCATGGGGACACCGTCATACAGATTCTTGATGGTCTCGGTCATGATGGGACTGGCATCGATGTGGTTACCCAATCCTTCGCATGCTGCCTCAATCACACTACGTAAGGCAGCCATGTTCAGGGGTTTGGTAACACCGTTGTCATTCACTTGAACGGAAGGCAGGCTTGGGTACGTAGCTTGTTCTTGGGCAGCACTTTGTTGAGCTGCGCGCTCTTGGTTACGCTTTTCGCGATAAAGAACATAAGCGCGAGCAACGTTATGCTCACCGCTACGCATCAAAGCCAACTCAACCTGGTCCTGGATATCTTCAATATGAAACGTTCCGCTATTGGGGCGGCTGCGCAATAGTGCACGAACAACGTTCTGGGTTAATTGCTCAACCTGCTCACGAATTCTTGCTGAGGCGGCGCCCTGTCCACCATTCACTGCCAAAAAGGCTTTAGTGACAGCAATTGCAATTTTGGAAGGCTCAAAAGCCACTACCGAACCATTGCGACGAATAATTTTGTAGTCTGAAAGCTGGGTGGTTTGAGCAAGGCCTACGCCACCCGCCACATAGTTGGCGGACGGGGTTTGGGTCAAATTACCTACCGGGCTAACGCCTCCATGACTCATGGTGCCTGCTTGGCCAGCTGCTTGAGGATCGGCGAAGGTCATATTGCTCCTGCTATATATATGTATTTATTGGAAAAAAGACAAATTTGTAACAAAAACACTAGATGTAGTGGTTTCGAATCGGTCTAGATACTAAGTATAGGTAAATATTTTATATTAGGTAAGTCCTTTTTTACAGAATTTATTAGTAATTTCCCTATTTTTGATAGAAATGAAATCTTCAAAAAGGGTGATGTAAGCGTACGCTTACCTGATGAAGAAACTGTTAGCGAGAGTCGACCCCAAAGGGCAATTGTTCCTGACTTAGGTTTGCCAATCGTTGTATTCGAGCCCAATCGAATGATTTCCCGGGGTCTGTCTTGCGATCGGGCGCAATATCGCTATGCCCAGCAAAACGCATGGCCGGAAAATTTTTCTCCAATAAGGCAATTAGTTGGCTCAGTGTCGTGTATTGCTCATTTGTAAAAGCCGATTCCCCATCGCCTTCCAGCTCAATACCGATTGAGAAATCATTGCAGCGCTCCCGCTCAAAAAATTGCGATACTCCTGCATGCCAAGCCCGCTTATGAACTGACACCAGTTGAACTAATTGTCCATCACGATCAATTAAAAAATGGCTTGAAACCTTCTGCTGCGCAATTTGTTCAAAATAAGGGTGGGCACGAGGATCTAGCTTGTTCTGAAAAAAATCAATAATGTGTCCTCGACCGAATTGGCCGGGCGGCAAACTAATGTGATGGATCACCACCAGATCGGGCTCAATTTGGGTGGGTCGCTCATCAAAGTTTGGGGAAGCCCGCCATTGCGCTTTGCCCCACCAACCCTTCTGACTAAGACTATCGCGATGATCAACACAACAGTAAAAGCGACCATCCCAGGCAATGGCATCCTCTTCGGGCAAGTGAAGATCGCAGTAGGAACAAGAGACCATACGCTTTGCCTTTAGCGGCGGCGCTACTTTAGGCTCTGCCGATTTTTCTTGATCTCGCTTTTTCTTAACCACCAACCACCAATAGGCAAAGCCCAATCCCAAAGCCAGCAAAATCCATTTCAGCAAAATTAGGCTCTCTGCAAAATCACTTCGGCCACAAAGCGGGTACCTGCATAAGTCAAAAGCAGAGCCACAAATCCACCCAGAACCCACCGCACCGCAGTTGGTCCACGTAAACCAACGCGCAAGCGCGCAACCACCAAACCACTAAATAAAAGCCATGATAAGAGTGCAAACACCGTTTTATGGTCAAAAACCAGTGGTTTACCAAACAGCTCTTGCGAGAAAAATAAGCCTGAGAAAACGGTCATACTTAAAAGTACATAACCGACATAGAGAAGGCGAAATAAGAAGCTCTCCATGGTCAATAATGGCGGCAGACTCTCAATCCAAGTTGGGGCACCGCCCATGCCATTGGCCATGCCCTTACGCAAAGCACGATCTTGCAGGTTCATTAATACCGCTAGCATTGCTGTTAGGCTAAAAAAGCCTACCGCAAAGGTTGCCACAATAAAATGTGCCTTAAACCAAGGATCAGATACTGCGCGCTGAGAAATGACCGAGCCCGGGAAAAGATCCGGCAAGATTGCACAAAACATCGCCATACTAATGGTCATCAACCGTAAGCTTGAAATTGGCAAGAAAAAGCTTTGAATCCAGTAAAAGCTCAATCCCACCCAAGCCATAAGCGACAAATCCTGCGCGAAACCAAACACAAAGTGCTCGCCGTTAAAAATCGACTCGTATAACAAAATTCCGTGAATGATCAAAACGATCAGAATCAGAATTTGCACTAAGCCAATAAAAAACGGGGTTTCAGGGTGCTTTTGATCGCGATAGCCCAAAACAATAATCAGCAAGAGATAAAGTAGGGATGGCAGCCAACCAAATCCCGAGTAACCTAAAATAGTCATTTCGAAAGTCTAATCGATAAATGCTTGAGAATCTGACCGACCGCCTAAGTCGTGTGGTTAAAACCATGCGGGGCCAAGCTCGCCTGACAGAAAGCAATACGACTGACATGCTGCGCGAGATTCGTCTCGCATTACTAGAGGCAGACGTGGCTTTACCGGTTGTTAAGAGCCTGATGGAGCAAATCAAGTTCAAGGCACTTGGTGAGGATGTGGTGGGCAGCCTAACGCCTGGTCAAGCTTTGGTGGGGGTGGTACAACGCGAGCTAACCCTCATCATGGGCGGAGATGAGGAAAGCCATGGCAAATTAAATTTAGCCACTCAACCCCCTGCGGTCATCCTCATGGCTGGCTTGCAAGGAGCAGGTAAAACAACATCGGTAGCTAAACTTGCCAAATTTTTACAAGAAAAGTTCAAGAAAAAAGTTCTAACGGTGTCGTGCGACGTGTATCGTCCAGCCGCAATCGAACAATTAAAAACCGTCAGCGCTCAAGTTGGAGCCGATTTCTTTCCAAGCTCATCCGATCAAAAACCCATTGACATCGCAAATGCCGCTCTTGATTGGGCTAAGCGCCATTACCACGATGTTTTAATTATTGATACGGCAGGTCGTTTAGGCATTGATGAGCAAATGATGCAAGAGATCAAATCATTGCATGCCGGTGTGAGACCGATTGAAACCCTTTTTGTTGTCGATGCAATGCTCGGTCAAGACGCCATCAATACGGCACGGGCTTTTCATGAAGCATTGCCTTTGAGCGGCGTCGTCCTCACCAAATTGGACGGCGATTCTCGCGGCGGTGCAGCCTTATCGGTTCGTCACATCACCGGGGTGCCCATCAAATTTATTGGTGTTGCAGAAAAGATGGATGGGCTTGAGGCGTTTGATGCAGAGCGCATGACCAATCGCATATTGGGCATGGGCGATATCTTGGCATTGGTTGAGCAAGCCCAGCAAAATGTCGATGTTGAGCAAGCTCAAAAGATTGCCAAAAAAATACAAAAGGGTGGCTTTGACCTTGGTGACTTCCGGGAACAAATTAAGCAAATGCAAAACATGGGGGGCATGGCTAATCTTCTCGATAAACTACCCAGCCAAATCGCACAACAGGCTAGCAAAGCCAACTTAGGAATGGCTGATAAGCAAATGAAACACATGCAAGGGATCATTGATAGCATGACCCCTCAAGAGCGTGCCAAACCCGAGCTATTAAAGGCAAGTCGTAAGCGTCGAATTGCTGCCGGCGCGGGAGTTCAGGTCCAAGAGGTCAATCGTCTCTTGGCGCAATTTGAACAAATGCAAGGGATGATGAAACAAATGAAAGGCGGCAAGATGGCCAAAATGATGGGTTCGCTTGCCTCTCGCGGAGCCGCCAAAGGGCTTGGCGGATTGTTCAAAAAATAGGACTTAAATTAAATTATTTTTTGCAGTATGTATTGCAGTAGTAATGGTCTGCGCAATTGAGGTAAGCTGAATTAATTGAGCGGCACTTTCGCGTCGCCCCTGAAACTCAACCTGACCCTCCTTAAGACCACGCTCGCCAATCACAACACGATAAGGAACTCCGATCAACTCCCAGTCTGCAAACATCGCACCTGGACGCTCACCGCGATCATCCAAAACCACATCCACGCCAGCAGCAAGAAGTTCTTGATGTAAATGATTCGCAGCCTCACGAACGGCATCGGATTTATCGTAGCCCACAGGACAAATCACGACCTCAAATGGGGCCATGGAAATTGGCCAAACAATCCCCCGCTCGTCATGACCCTGCTCAATCGCGGCGCCCAATAAACGGGTCACACCAATTCCGTAACAGCCCATCACCATGGGCTGGGCTTTGCCATTTTCGTCAAGATAGGTGCACTTCATCGCCTCTGAGTAACGGGTCCCCAGTTGAAAAACATGGCCTACCTCAATACCTCGACAAATCTCGACGGTACCTTTGCCATCCGGAGAGGGGTCACCAAGCACTGCATTACGAACATCCGCTACCAGTGGCTCAGGTGCATCTCTCCCCCAATTTACACCGGTCAAGTGAAAGCCTTCCGCATTAGCGCCGCATACAAAATCGCTCATGTTTGCGACTGTCCGATCAGCAATCACTTGGACTGAAGAAGGCAGGCCAACCGGACCCAAGTAACCCACTGGACAACCGTATGCTGTTTGGATTTCAGCATCGGTGGCAAACCGGAAGGCGCCCAAGCCCGCAATTTTATTCACTTTGATTTCATTGAGCTCATGATCGCCCCTGAGCAATATCATGAATAATTTAGCGGGACCGGTCTCTTGATCAACTGCCAACACTAAAGATTTGATCATGCGTATCAAATCCATCTTAAGAAACTGCGCAACATCCTCGCAACGCTTTTGACCCGGCGTTGCCACATTTTGCATACTTTCTTTTGGAGCGACTCGCTTTGCAATAAGAGCAATGGATTCAGCGGCTTCTAAGTTGGCGGCGTAATCCGAATTGGGGCAATAAACAATCGCATCTTCGCCCGTATCGGCAATCACATGAAACTCTTGACTACCAGACCCTCCGATCGCACCATTGTCGGCAGCGACAGCCCGAAACTGTAAGCCCATGCGCTGAAAGATTCGGACATAGGCATCGAACATGAGGGCATAGGATTTTTTCAAACGTGCCTGATCGCGATCGAATGAATAGGCATCTTTCATGCTGAACTCACGACCTCGCATAATCCCAAAACGAGGGCGGCGCTCATCACGAAATTTTGTCTGGATTTGATAAAAATTGACTGGCAGCTGCTTATAGCTTCTGATCTCCGAGCGTGCAAGATCAGTAATGACCTCTTCGGAGGTTGGCTGAATTAGGTAATCGCGCTCATGACGATCTTTAATCCGCAATAACTCGGGTCCCATTTTTTCCCAACGACCCGTTTCTTGCCATAGCTCAGCGGGTTGAACGATCGGCATCAGAAGTTCGATTGCGCCGGCGCGATTCATTTCTTCTCGAATAATGTTCTCGACCTTCCGAATTACCTTAAGACCGAGAGGGAGATAGTTATAAATTCCGGCACTTAATTTACGAATGAGCCCAGCGCGCACCATCAATTGATGGGACACGATTTCAGCATCCGCTGGAGCCTCTTTCAAGGTTGCAAGAAAGGTTTGTGAAGCTTTCATGAGTGACTATAATTAAATCGTTGATTTTAAAGGATTAAAGATTAAGGGCTAAAAGGTACGATTATGCTTGACCGCGAGGGCTATCGACCTAATGTTGGTATCGTTCTTCTCAATGCTCGTAACGAAGTATTTTGGGGCAAACGAATTGGACAACACTCCTGGCAATTTCCGCAAGGAGGAATTGCGCATGGAGAAAGTCCCGAAGAGGCGATGTATCGCGAACTTCACGAAGAGGTGGGGCTTTTTCCCCACCATGTCGAAATCATTGGACGTACCCGTGATTGGATTCGCTACGATGTGCCTGAGGAGTTTTTACGACGCCAAATCAATCACCGTCATCAGCGCGTCGCTTATAAGGGCCAAAAACAAATTTGGTTCTTACTCAGAATGTTAGGTCAGGATCACGAAATTCAGCTTCGAGCCACAGGCCACCCTGAATTTGATGCCTGGCGTTGGCATCCCTATTGGATTGAACTTGATACAGTGATTGATTTCAAGCGTGAGGTATATCAACTGGCGCTCTCCGAACTTGCCCGTTTTATCGCCACCACCAACCAAATGCAGCAATTAGTCTGGGGGGCGCCATTGCATGCCTCACATTCATCATGAATAAATCCTGGCTGCTACTCCTTGCTTCATTCACGTTGGTATTAAGCGCCTGCTTCTCTGATCCCTTAGCGGATGGTACCGACCCTTATGCGCCAACGGTTTTTAAAGAGGGTAATACCCTCATGCCTCTCAATCCACCCAATAAAAAATATTTGGTGCCTTTTTCTGTTTCGCAAACCACAATTTTCAAGTTTGCGGTCGATACCGAATCCATCAAGATTGGGAACGATGGGGTAAGCCGATACATTGTTGTTATTACCAATCCCTCTGGCGGTCAAAATGCGTACTTTGAGGGAATTCGGTGTGACACCTTTCAATGGCGCCTGTATGGAACCCTTGAAACCAATCAACAATGGCGAGCCAATCCACTAGGAAGTTGGTTAGCCATCAATGACAATGTACCGAACCGATACCAGGCAGCCTTAGCTCAAGGTGCTTTTTGTAATCTAGCAACCCAAGAAAAAAGTTATGCCAAAGTAGTGAAGTCGCTCGATCCCAATAACTTTCTGGGAATCATTGCTCCGGTTGGTAATGAAGCTGAACTACCAACCATTCGTTAATTAAGCCTTACTCAACAAGGTTCCAATTGACTCGCCTTGATAGAGACGAACTAAGACATTTGGCTCGCGACCCGAAGCAATGACGGTACTGGCACCGGTTCCTACCGCCGTTTTTGCTGCCAGCACTTTGGTCAGCATTCCGCCTTTGCCTAAATCACTGCCAGCACCGCCAGCCATACGCTCCAAAGTGGGGTCGCCCGCAATTGCAAAATCAACCATCGTGGCAGAAGTATCTCTCCGAGGATCGGCGGTATATAGCCCACCTTGATCAGTCAAAATTACCAAAGCATCGGCGTGTACTAAATTAACGACAAGCGCTGCTAAGCTATCGTTATCACCAAATTTAATTTCATCGGTGACAACCGTATCGTTCTCATTAATAATGGGGACTACGCCTAAAGACAACAGCGTTTGCAATGTTGCCTTCGCATTTGCATTGCGCTCCTCATTGGCTAAGTCAGCATTGGTCAATAAAACCTGCGCAGTATGCACATCAAATTTAGCAAAGCACGATTCGTAAACCTGAACCAAGCCCATCTGACCAACAGCTGCTGCTGCTTGGAGCTGATGAATTTCTTGAGGACGCTGAGTCCAAGCTAAGCGCTGCATTCCTTCGGCAATGGCGCCAGAACTCACCATCAACACTTGGCAGCCCTGCTTGAGTAAATTAGATACTTGCTCTGCCCAAGTAGCAATCGCGGATCGATCTAGTCCTTCGCCATTATTGGTTACCAGGGTAGACCCAACCTTCACAACAATTCGTTTTGATTCTGAAATCGTTCTTTTCATCGTTATTACTCATCTAAAAAACGGGGGTCCTCAGCGCGCTCTTCCTCTATGTCACGATCTTTACGAAGCCCATCTAAATAGTCTTGAATTCCATAACACAGGCGATCGCAACCTTCGCCCGTAAGGGCTGAGACCTCAAATACGGGGCCTTTCCATTTAAAGCGCTTTAAGAAATCGGCAATGATGCGCTCTCGCTCCTCGGGTTGCAGCATATCGACCTTATTCAAAACAAGCCATCTTGGCTTTTGATAGAGGGCTTCATCGTATTTACGAAGCTCATTGACAATCGCCTTAGCGTCAGCGACCACATCGACATTCTCATCAAAAGGGGCAATATCAACAAGATGCAACAGCACGCCAGTACGTTGCAGATGCCTTAAAAACCGATGACCAAGCCCAGCACCCTCGGCAGCTCCTTCAATCAAGCCAGGTATGTCTGCAATCACAAAGCTACGCTCATTGCCAACGCGCACCACCCCCAAATTGGGATGCAAGGTTGTAAACGGATAATCAGCTATCTTTGGGCGGGCATTCGAGACTGCGGTAATGAGGGTTGATTTTCCAGCATTGGGCATTCCCAATAAACCCACATCGGCTAAAACTTTTAATTCCAACTTTAACTTGCGGCGCTCGCCTGGCTTGCCATTGGTCTTCTGACGCGGAGCGCGGTTAGTGCTACTTTTGAAATGAATATTGCCCCAACCTCCAACTCCACCTTGAGCAAGGCAAATTCGCTCGCCATGCTTAGTTAGGTCTGCAATTAACTCGTTGGTCTCTAAATCCGCAATCATGGTTCCAACCGGTATCCGCAACTCGATGTCATCTCCGGCACGACCATAACAATCCGCACCTCGTCCGGGCTCGCCATTTTTAGCGGTATGGGTTTTGGAATACCGATAATCAATCAGTGTATTAATGTTTCGATCAGCAATTGCATACACACTTCCGCCGCGACCACCATCACCACCGTCAGGGCCGCCAAACTCGATAAATTTCTCGCGACGCATTGAGGCACTACCAGCACCACCATTGCCGGCAATCACTTCAATTTTGGCTTCGTCTATGAATTTCATAAATAAAAAGGCCTCGCAATCTGCGAGGCCTGTTTCTGTTGATTAACTTAGTTTAAAGAAATCTCAGTCAGGCCGCTTATGAACGAGGCAATACTGAAACTTGCGCTTTCTTCATTGCGCCTTTAACTCCAAACTCGACTTGCCCATCAATCAAGGCAAATAATGTGTGGTCCTTGCCCATGCCAACATTGACGCCAGGATGAACTTTAGTACCACGCTGACGAACAATAATTCCGCCAGCATTGATTGCTTGACCACCATAAACTTTAACGCCTAGGCGTTTTGATTCGGAATCGCGACCGTTGCGTGTTGAGCCGCCGCCTTTTTTCTGTGCCATCTTTCTCTCCTAACTCAGGCCTTAATCGACTTAATCAGAATTTCTGTGTAATTCTGACGATGGCCCTGATGTTTTTGATAATGCTTACGACGTCTCATCTTAAAGATTTTCACTTTATCGTGACGTCCCTGGGAGACCACAGTAGCCATCACAGCGGCACCATTAACCAAAGGATCGCCTACTTTGAGCGAAGCGCCCTCGCCAACGGCGAGAACTTGGTCAAGAGTAATGTCGCTGCCGATGTCCGCTGGTATCTGTTCTATTTTCAATTTTTCACCAGCAGCAACTTTATATTGTTTGCCACCGGTTTTTATGACCGCGTACATGGTTAAACCTCTCAAAAAGTACTACAAATAATTGCAAATCAACTTATTTGGCGGCATGATTTCCTTAAAAATCGATGACTTATAGAAAATCCGCGACCATAAGCTAAGCCAAGTATTATATCTTGGATGAATAACTCTGTCAAAAACAATCACTTAGGGCAAATTTTGGCCCCCATCAGCCCTGATTTAAAGGCTTTAGATGAGGTTATTCGCCGTCGACTAGCCTCTGAGGTGGTTCTAATTGACCAAATCTCTTCATACATCATTCAATCTGGGGGAAAACGGGTTCGCCCTGCCCTCCTTCTATTAATGGCCAAGGCCTTGGCTGACGGTAAGGAAACTCCTCATGCTCTAGAGCTGGCAGCAGTGGTTGAATTTATCCATACCGCCACCCTGCTCCACGATGACGTTGTGGATGAATCAACGATGCGTCGAGGTAAGCAAACCGCTAACGCCGCCTTCGGAAATGCCGCTAGTGTTCTCGTGGGTGATTTTTTATATTCCCGCGCTTTCCAGATGATGGTTGCCCCCAATGATATTCGGGTGATGCAAATCCTTTCCGATGCTACGAACACCATTGCAGAGGGTGAGGTCTTGCAACTTTTAAATATGAATGATCCCGAGGTGGATGAATCGAGCTACCTCCAGGTCATTCGCTACAAAACAGCAAAATTATTCGAGGCATCTGCTGAGCTCGGTGCGTTAATTTCTCAAGCAAGCGACATTCAACGCGAACTTGCAGCAGCTTTTGGGCGACATATTGGTACCGCCTTCCAACTCATGGATGATCTCCTAGACTACACCGCTGATCCCAATGAAATGGGCAAGAATGTGGGCGATGACTTACGCGAAGGTAAGCCCACTTTGCCGCTCATCTTCTTAATGGAAAAAGGTAGCGCTGATCAACAATTACTTGCTCGGGAAGCAATCTCGCAAAATGAGGAGTTGCCGGATGGTGTATTTGATCAAATCCTGCAAGGTATCTACAGCTCTGGCGCCTTGGAGTACACCCAAGATGCAGCTAGACGCGAGGTGCACTTGGCCCTGAATACGATTAAGGATTTCCCACAAAATGCAGCTAGTGAATCATTGCGTGCTTTATGCGAGTACTCACTAATTCGTCAGGGATAAAATAGAAATACGGAATGTAGCGCAGCCTGGTAGCGCACCTCGTTCGGGACGAGGGGGTCGGAGGTTCGAATCCTCTCATTCCGACCACTAACTCCCGACTGTATTTAGTCGAATTTCTTTTGCAGTAAGCCGCGCCCTCTCGGCTTCAGCCCGTAAGGCTTCAATTTCGTGCTTTGCCAAACGTTCGATATTCATATAGTCGAGTTTCCAACGGGGATCATTACTCCAGCGCAGGGTACTTTGAACTGTCGTTCGAGGTCCTGGGGCATTTTCTAACACATCAAGGGCTAAGTTAAAAATGATGGATTGCGATTGCGGGTCTTGAGGTCTTGCCGCTGCATTCCCCAAAGGAAAATCATTAAATACAAAACGTGGGACTCCACAATATTCAACAATGTCTTTTGCGGCCCCAACAATCACAGTTGAGAGGCCAGCATTTTCCAAATAACGCGCTAGTAACGAAATGCTCTGATGGCAAATTGGGCAATTTGGGATCAACATCGCAACATCAACCCCATCGGTTTGACACATTTCCAAAATCCTTGGGGCATCATTTTCTAAGGTATGCCGTTGGCTGCGATTGGTTGGCAAACCGTAAAATCGAGGTGCAAGCTTGGTAATTCGCTGATCCAAAACCGCCTGTCTCGCTGCTTTAATCGGAAACCAGCAAGCCATCTCGGATAAATTAGCGTGCTGTCGATCGATTCCAACATGCGCAATCCTCAAATCAGGGTCACCAATCGTAACCATTGCGTAAGGCTCATAAAACTTCGCTTGTGCGTTATAAGGGGCGCCAGGTCCCTGATCTCCTTTTGAGGGGTCATATGGAACCGCGGTTGTAATTAAAGCCAAAGTTGACCCTCGCAACGGCTTTTTAAAGGGGGTAAATGGCACATTGTTGTAATGTGCCCAAACATACGGGTTGTCATAACCGAGTGCCATGTAATAAGAGCGTGTCCGTTGCATGTATGGAATTGCGCTGTCGAACTCGGGTACAAAAGACAGTTCTGGCATTTTTTAGAGTGAGTCAGTAGTAATTGATAAGATCATGGTAATCATAAATACAGGAGAAAGATATTATGGCTCAGTGGTTACGCTACATGCATCATGGCAATATTGGGTTTGGTCAATTACATGGTGATCAAATTGCTATCCATACGGGTGACTTATTTGCTAACCCTAAGGCAAGTGGTGAACACCTCAAAGTTCAGGATGTAACGATTGAAACACCATGCGTTCCCAGTAAATTTATTGCCCTGGTGGATAACTTTCATGCCTTGGTAACCAAGCTTGAGCATACCGTTCCGGATGAACCTTTGTATTTCCTAAAAGCAAGTAATTCTTATTTGGCTTCCGGTCAAACCATACAGGTCCCAAAATCCTATGCAGGTAAGGTTATTTATGAGGGTGAGCTTGGAATTGTGATTGGGACAAAATGCCATGGGGTTAGCGTCGCAGATGCCGCTCAATGCATTTTTGGCTATACCTGTGTCAATGACGTCACTGCTGTCGAGATTCTGAATCGTAACCCAGGCTACTCGCAATGGAGTCGTTCAAAGAGCTTTGATACCTTCGGCGTATTTGGACCAACCATTACCACCAATGTTGATCCCATGAGCTTGTCGATTAAAACGATTCTTAACGACCAAGAGCGTCAAAATTATCCGATGAGTGATATCGTGTTTACACCCTCTCAACTAGTCAGCTTAATTTCACAGGATATGACCCTTTTGCCGGGCGATGTGATTGCCTGTGGAACCTCTGTGGGTGTCGGCTCCATGAAGCCAGGCAGTCAGGTCAGTATCGTGATCGATGGCGTTGGGCGCCTTGATAATCGCTTTGAGTAATTAATACCCAGCGGCTACAGGTAAAACAAGATTACCCTTGGCATCCTGCACGTTTTGATCTAAGTACTTAGTCAAAGCATAAACAGTATTAAGACAGGGTGTCGGGGTTTCGGTAATCTCACCCAACTCGATTACGGAGCCCAACAAAGCGTCGATTTCCAATGAACGGCCAGCCTCCAAATCTTGCAACATGGAGGTTTTATGTTTACCCACTTTTTCAGCGCCAGCAATACGTCTTTCAATATCGACACGGAACGTAACGCCAAGCTTTTCAGCAATCGATTGCGCTTCAGCCATCATATTGCGCGCCAGTTCTTTAGTAAGAGGGTAACGGCAAATTCCCTCTAACGTACCATGTGTTAAGGCACTAATTGGATTGAATGTGAGATTGCCCCAAAGCTTTAACCAAATCTCAGCACGAATATCATCCAAGATAGGCGATTTAAAGCCTGCGGCACCCATCACATCAGAAATCTTTTGAATACGATCTGTCGATTTACCATCGAGCTCTCCGAGTGGAAAACGCACGCCCTCGACATGTCGAATAACCCCGGGTCCTTGCGTAATGGTCGCAGGATAAACAACGCAACCAATAATATTTTCCGGGCTAATCGCACGCATCACAATACCGCCCGGATCAACGGTATCGACCGAATGATCCTTGTACTTACTATTGAGTTTCTGAAAATACCACCATGGAATTCCGTTTTGCATTGGGATCAAAATGGTTTCGGGTCCAAGTGCGGCAACCAAATCATCAATAACGGGCTCAACTTGATGGGCCTTCACTGCCAAAATAATGACATCTTGTTTTGGCAAACCAAGTAAATTTTCAACAGCTTTAACTTTTGCAATGATCGGCTCAGAATGCTCATCGCTTATTAGTGCGAGTCCACGCTCTTCAATGGCTCTCAGAGTAGCCCCTCGCGCCATCACAGTTACCTCGTTGCCAGAATTTGCCAGCATTACCGCTAGATAACCGCCAATTGCACCGCCGCCGCCAATCACACAGATTTTCATAAACACTCCAATTTAAATAAGATTATTGGCAATAGTACGATATTTTTTAGGGCTATTTGGATTTTCCACAACACTTTTCGGGTCTCAATTCATCCATAAAAATTATTTTTCGCTTTGAGTAAGCTGTTCTCATGAAAAAAGGTCTACTCTTTTATAAGACTTAAACACTACTGGTATTTTTAGTAAATTACTAATGAAATTGAATTACTTTAGAGCAAGAGATCTTGATAGGTTTCAATATCTTAGAACCCATTTTTGGTTTCATGATGACAAGATGATCCCCACCTATAATCAGGTCTTGCTACTGAATGGGCCCTAATGGAGTGGTCTAAAAACCCTCCGACGATCAATCTATTTTGTCAAAAGAGGACAATGCGATGCTACTTTGGTTGGTAATTGCTTATCTCGGCTTTTCGATTGCGATTGGTTTATACGGCGCAACAAAAGTACACAATGCCAAAGACTACATTACTGCTGGCCGAAATCTACCCATGGCTTTTGTCCTGGCGATGGTCTTTGCAACCTGGTTTGGGGCTGAGACCGTTCTTGGTATTTCTGCAACCTTTTTAGAGGAGGGATTTAGGGGACTCATTTCAGACCCTCTTGGGGCGTCACTCTGCTTAATCTTATTCGGACTGGTCTTTGCAAAACCCTTGTACCGAATGAATCTCATCACTCTCGGCGATTATTTTCGATTTCGCTACAACCGCCAAACTGAATTATTAATTTCCATTTGTATTATTGTGTCCTACCTTGGCTGGGTATCTGCTCAAATTTCAGCCTTAGGTCTCACCTTTAATGTACTTTCGAACGATTTAATTTCAATCAGCGATGGCATGCTGATTGGGGCTGGTGTAGTTTTGATCTACACCCTATTTGGCGGAATGTGGTCAGTGGCACTCACAACCTTTGTACAAATGATTGTAATTGTGATCGGACTTTTATTGGTTGCAAGTAATGCTGCTGATCAAGCGGGTGGCGTTGCTACTGTTATTGCCAAGGCTAGCGCGGAGGGTAAATTTAATTTCTTACCGACGCTAGACCCAATTGATATGCTCAGCTGGATTGCAGCCTTACTGACCATTGCATTAGGCTCGATTCCACAACAAGATGTTTTCCAACGGGTTAATGCAGCCAAAAATGAGTCGATCGCAGTATGGGCTACCACGTTGGGTGGTGTGGCCTATTTCTTTTTTGCTAGCGTGCCACTTTTCTTAGCCTACACCGCTAATATCATTGATCCACAAATGGTCGAAAAATTTCTCGCCAACGACTCTCAAATGATTTTGCCCACCCTGATCCTTAACCATATGCCATTTTTTATGCAGGTTGTATTCTTTGGGGCGCTGATCTCGGTCATCATGAGTACCGCGTCAGGAACTTTACTTGCACCTTCGGTAACCTTTACAGAAAATATTCTGAAGGGCTTTTACCATCACATGACCGATAAACAATTTCTTTGGGCAACCCGCCTGACCGTATTTGTATTTGCGAGCATTGTGACCTTTTACGCAATTGCTACCGAGGCCAAAATCCACACCATGGTTGAAAATGCGTACCGTATTACGCTGGCAGGTGCATTTGTACCGCTAGTTGCCGGCTTATTCTGGAAGAAAGCGAGTGATCTCGGTGCTTTGCTTGCCATTACCCTTGGCTTGAGTATGTGGCTCTTATTAGAAATCATGGGCATTGAGGAGCCAGTTGAGCCGCAGTTAATTGGCCTAATAGCAAGCCTGATTGGTATGATTCTGGGAAGCTCGATCGCTCCCCGCTCGCCCGAGGGCACTGCAAATCATTTAAGTAAAGTCCAGCATTAATTCTTTTGAAAGTCAAACCGAGCATGTCTGCTTTATCTGCTGATGAGCTTTATCAACGCTCGATTCTTGAATCAGTATCTAGAACGTTTGCGCTTACCATCCCATTGTTACCCCCAAATCTAGAAAAAGTGATTGGTAATACGTATTTACTCTGTCGCATTATCGATACGATTGAAGACGCATCCTGCATGGATGCAATCACCAAACAAGATCTATCGACTAGTTTTGTTAAAACGGTTCTGGGCGAGCAAAACCCCAGACAATTTACCGATCAATGTGCCATTGCCTTAGCGGAGCATGACAATCTGGATGAAATAGATCTGATTCAAAATATTCCTCGGGTGCTGCGTGTATTAGATAGTTGCGATATGCAACAACGCCAAACTGTTGCACGCTGTATTCAAATCATGTCTGATGGGATGAGCTATTTTCATACTCGTCAAAATCCTCGAGGCTTAGAGAACTTGGCTGAATTTGAAAAATATTGTTATGTCGTTGCTGGGGTTGTTGGCGAAATGCTAACATCCGTATTTGCCCTACACTCACCTACTTTTGCAAAAGCGATTTCACAAAACGAATATTTAGCAATTTCATTTGGTCAAGCTCTGCAAATGACCAATATTCTCAAAGACTCTCCTGAGGACCGAGAGCGTGGGGTTTCATGGAAACCAATCGGTGTTAGCGATACTGATTTACTCGTGATAGCCCACCAAAAACTTGAAGATGCCCTTCATTACATTCACTGCATTCCAAAGTCAGAACTCGGAATTCGCCGCTTTTGCTTTCTTGCCTTTGGCTTGGCTGTGCTAACACTTAAGCAAATTGCATTACGTCATCATGGGCATGTATCAATCGAAGCAAAACTAACTCGATCGCAAGTGAGTCGTTTTTATGTCTTTACTAAGTTTGCGGTTCGTAGTGACTGGCTGATGGATATTTTTTTCAGAATCCAAGCCCGATCCCTTAAGGCTTAGTCATTAATCGCATTTTCATGGCTTAACAGCCACTGTTTAATTCTCAGATAGGGGCCGTTAGCCTCGCCCATAAAGCCGCCAATACCTGCTTTTGATAAAACGCGATGGCAGGGAATAATCAGTGGATAGTAATTCGCGGCACAAGCGCTGCCAACCGCCCTAGGACCCGATTTGATCTGAGTGGCCAGCTCGCCATAGCTCATGGTTTGTCCAACAGGAATGGATTCAATGGTGGACCAAACCCGTTGTTGAAAAACGCTGCCCTGAGTTTTAATTGGTAAATCAAAGAGGAAATGAGGATCATCAAAATAAGCCTCCATTTGCTCTTTAGCATCTTTCGCTAAATCATTGAGAGGTCGACTTACTTTGTCCAAATGACTAAGGTATTGAATTTGGCTAATTATCAGGGACGCATCAACGATTTCAGTGCGGATTCGCAACCCCCCGAACGGGGCGCGCATTTCGCAGTGCTGAATACGCCCTGTCAAGCTTGACTTTAACAACGAAGATCCTTTCTGACACCAAAATCAACCAATCCAGGTAGTCTAAATAATCAGTATTTGCTATATTGCTTATCTGTGCTTTTCTTGAAAGTGTAGATGGATTCTTTTTTTGATTCTTGGCCACTTTGGGCTCAAGCAGCTCTGGTAGTCTTTTTACTTGCTTTATCTGGATTTTTCTCGATGGCTGAGACCAGTATGGTCGCTAGCAACCGACATCGTCTACGCGCGATGGCAAACAGTGGTAATGCTGGCGCCGCGTTAACGCAAAAACTCCTTAAGCGCATCGATACCCTTTTATCGGTTCTATTGATTGCCAACAACCTAATTAATACTATTTTGCCAATTTTGGTAACGGGTATTGCACTGCATTTATTTGGCACTAATGGATTGGTGCTATCGATTGCCACCCTAACGATTGCATTTTTAATCATTATCTTTAGTGAGATTACCCCAAAAGTCATTGGTGCTGCCTTTGCTGAAAAAATCTCTGCCAATATAGGCTGGGTCATTTATCCGCTCACGATTTTGCTTAAACCGTTGCTGTGGCTGGTGAACTCTTTTGTTTCTGGCTTAATGGGCCTCATGGGTTTAAGCCAAAAGGAAAAGGCCTTACAAACCATGAGCACAGAAGAACTCAGGAGTCTAGTTCTTGAGTCAAGTCACTTTATTTCAAATCAGCACCGTAGTATCTTGCTCAATCTATTTAATCTTGAAAACATCTCAG
>VGIH01000011.1 GCA_016867965.1 Betaproteobacteria bacterium
ACGGTCAGGGTAAGGTAGAAGTCAATCCCAATCTTTGCATGGGATGCGGCGCCTGTGCCACTGTTTGTCCCTCAGGGGCGATGCGCTACAACTTTCCAAGTGTTGCGTATCAGGGCCGACAGATCAAAGCACTGGCACAAACGTACTTGAGCACTATTGGTAGCTCGAAGCCTGGTCAGAATGCGCCAACCTTATTAATTCATAGCCAACAGGCCGGCACTACTCTTTTAGAGAACGTTGGCCGTGCTGCGCGGACGAAACCTAAAGAATTTGTTGGATTGCCAGCATTTGTCATTCCATTTGCCGCTGAACATATTGCGTCTACCGGAATTGACTTGTGGTTTGGGGCCATGTCTTATGGTTTTGGTGAGGTTGTTTTATTACTCAGTAGTGAGGAAGACCCTGGATACCGAAGTGCGCTTGCCGAGCAGGCAGATCTAGCCAATTCGATTACGCAAGCATTAGGCTATGGCCAGCGTGTGCGCTGCATCATGGCCTCCTCAAGCTCAGACGTGGATACAGTCAATCGGGTCATGATGGAGTTGCTAACACGTAAAGCCCAAAAATTGATGGCTCCGCCAGCCAGTTTTGCACTAGCTACCCAAAAGCGCGAGACCCTTGAAATGAGCTTGGAGCATCTCCTGCAATTTGCTCCTCAGGCTTTGCCCGCCGAAGGTGTGCCATTACCAGCCCACTCACCCTTGGGTGCAATCGTAGTGAATAAAGATGCGTGCACGCTTTGCATGTCTTGTGTGGGAGCTTGCCCAGAGGGTGCTTTGTTGGATAACCCCGATGAGCCACAGCTCTCATTTATTGAGAAACAGTGCGTGCAGTGTGGATTGTGCGAGCAAACCTGCCCTGAGCAGGCAATTGCCTTAAGTCCCCGTTTAAGCTCAATAGAGCAACGAAAGCAAAAAGTCTTGCTAAACAAGACCGAGCCATTTCATTGCATCAGCTGTGGAAAAGCATTTGGAACCCTAAAGATGGTCGAATTAATGCTTGGCCGTATTGGTACACATCATGCATTTTCTGGCGATGCACTTGATCGTTTGAAGATGTGTAGCGACTGCCGTGTTGTGGACATGATGAAAAAAGAACTGTGAACAAAATTCATGAGCGAAGCAAATACCCCCCAGACACCAGAACTTAGCCAAGATGGCCTCGCTGAAGACTTAGCGCGTGCCGATTTGTATGGCCTCCTTGCTAACTTATTTTTTCAGCCACCAAATCAAGTATTGCTGGATCAAATTAAGGACTCAGAAAACTCCGTAACCCCTGATAATCAGGCACCACTAGCCAATGTTTGGACGAATTTGGTCGAAGCAGCCAAACATAGCAAAGCATCGGATTGGAAAGCAGAATATGACAGCACATTCATCGGCGTGGGTAAGCCAAACGTTTTTCTATACAGCTCCTATCACCTCGCTGGTCACTTACATGAAAAGCCACTCCTGGAGATTAGGCGCTCACTTCTGCAATTTGGATTGGAAGCCTCGGATTCAGTCGCTGAAACCGAGGATCATATCGCCGCCTTATTTGAGGTCATGCGTTACTTGATCGCGGGAGAGGATGCGGGTGTTTCTAACCTTACTAACCAAAGGGTTTTTTTCAACGATCACATCCGGCCTTGGTATGACGAATTATGTGACGCTATCGATGCCGACCCGGAAACCCACCTATATAAAGCAGTTTCGGCTCTAACCCGGGAGTTTTTGGCAATCGAAAGTCAAGGTTTTGATATGGTTTAGTTAAATTTAATTGACACAATAGCTTTGGTATTTAAGGGTAAGTCCTAGCGAAAAAAAATTGCAAAAACTTACATAAATAATTTAGTTCTTCTAAACTAAATGGGTTGCAATGCAATAACTATATTCGTATAAAGGAACATTTATGGACAGCAAAAAACCAGAAGCAAATGAAAAAACGAAATCTTCGCGTCGCTCGTTTTTTATTGGCGCAGGGGTCACGGTTGGCGCGGCTGCGGTTGCTACCCAAACACCATTAGGACAAGCCGTTGTTCAAAATGTTGCGGAAGCGGTCACTACCAAACCTGACGGTTATCACCTAACTGCTCACATTAAAAAGTATTACCAAACAACGCTTATTTAATAAAGCGTTTTTAAACTGGACAAACATTTTTCATTCGCACATCGCAGGAGCCTCACCATGAGCCTAACTCGCAAATCTTCCTCAGCCTCTAACCGGGTTACATCCCAATTGATCGGTAGCCTCTCGCGAGGACTGCGCTCAGCGGTTCCAACTATGGACCGTCGAACATTCTTGAAACGTTCCGGTATTGGTGTTGGTGCAGGTATTGCTGCCACTCAACTAACTATGTTGCAAAAGGCCAATGCAGCCGATACCAGAGCTGTGCTTGATGGTAAAGGCAAGATTGAGGTTAAACGTACCGTTTGTTCACACTGCTCAGTAGGATGTTCATTTGATGCGACCGTTGAAAACGGGGTCTGGGTTCGTCAAGACCCCGTATTTGAATCCCCCATCAATATGGGTGGGGCTTGTGCAAAGGGCGCAGCGCTACGCGAACACGGTCATGGCGACTACCGTTTACGGACCCCCATGAAACTGGTCGACGGTAAGTATCAGAAAATTTCTTGGGACCAAGCGCTTGACGAAATTACCGCCAAGATGAAGGATCTGCGTTCAAAATACACACCGGATTCCATCTTTTTTATTGGTTCATCGAAATATAACAACGAGCAAGCTTATTTGCTCCGCAAGTTTGTATCGTTCTACGGTACAAATAACACCGACCACCAAGCACGTATTTGCCACTCCACCACAGTTGCGGGTGTAGCCAATACCTGGGGTTATGGTGCGATGACCAATAGCTATAACGACATGATGAATTCAAAGGCAGCCATCTACATTGGCTCCAACGCTGCAGAAGCGCATCCTGTGTCGATGCTGCATATGTTGCACGCTAAAGAAAATGGCTGCAAGGTCATCGTGGTCGACCCACGCTATACCCGTACCGCAGCGAAATCGGATCAGTACGTACGAATTCGTTCCGGTACCGATATTCCTTTCCTTTTCGGAGTTCTGTACCACATCTTCCAAAATGGTTGGGAAGATAAAAAGTACATCAATGATCGTGTCTTCGGAATGGACGATATTCGCAAAGAGGTCATGGAAAAATGGAACCCAGCCAATGTGCAGGAGGCTTGCGGAGTACCTGAAGCTCAAGTCAAGAAAGTGGCAGAAACCTTGGCCAAGAATCGTCCTGGAACCATTGTTTGGTGTATGGGGCAAACCCAGCACACCATCGGTAATGCGATGGTACGTGCGTCTTGCATCCTGCAATTAGCACTTGGCAATATTGGAGTATCTGGCGGTGGCGCTAATATCTTCCGCGGACATTGCAACGTTCAAGGTGCTACCGACGTTGGCCCCAATCCCGATTCATTGCCAGGCTACTATGGTCTTGCCGCTGGTTCTTGGAAACACTACGCTGCAGTCTGGGGTGTTGACTACGATTGGATTAAGGGCCGTTATGCACCTGACATGATGGAGAAGTCAGGAACAACCGTTTCCCGTTGGGTCGATGCTGTTCTTGAAAAAGACGATATGGTGGATCAAGCCACGGCTGTTAAGGGTGTGTTCTTCTGGGGTCATGCACCAAACTCCCAAACCCGTGGCTTGGATATGAAGCGTGCCATGGATAAATTGGATCTGTTAGTGGTGGTTGATCCTTATCCAAGTGCCACTGCGGCAATGGCAGCTATGCCCCCCGCACCGGGCGACACCGTTAACAAAAATCGTGCGGTATACCTGTTACCGACCACTACTCAGTTTGAAACTGTTGGCTCAATCACCGCTTCAAACCGTTCAGTGCAGTGGCGCGAGAAGGTAATTGATCCGCTCTTTGAGTCGGTGCCTGATCATGTACTCATGCAAGCACTTGCTGATCGTTTAGGTTTTGGTAAAGAGCTCTCGAAGAACTTCAAGATGCTTGATTCTAAGTTTGCTGGTAAGAACTGGAAAGAGCCTGAGATTGAGTCGATCTTGCGCGAAATTAATCAAGCCGTTTGGACCATTGGTTATACCGGCCATACCCCAGAGCGCCTGAAGGCTCATATGCGAATGATGAGCGTGTTTGATCCGAAGACACTGCGTTCACGTGGTGGAAAAGATCCGGTAACTGGCTACGATACGGCAGGTGATTACTTTGGATTGCCATGGCCTTGCTACGGCAATGCAGCCCTTAAGCATCCTGGTTCACCCAACCTCTATGACACCAGTAAGCACGTGATGGATGGCGGAGGCAATTTCCGTGCCAACTTTGGTGTTGAGAAGGATGGTAAGTCCCTCTTAGCTGCTGATGGCTCGTTCTCAAAGGGTGCTGATATTAAGACCGGCTACCCCGAGGTTGATCATGTGATGTTGAAAAAACTGGGTTGGTGGAATGAGTTGACCGAAGATGAGAAGAAGGCCGCTGAAGGAAAGAACTGGAAGACCGACCTCTCCGGCGGAATTATTCGTGTCACCATGAAAAACCATGGCTGTCACCCATTCGGTAACGCCAAGGCTCGTGCGGTGGTGTGGAACTTCCCGGATGCTATTCCAATTCATCGCGAACCTTTGTATTCCACATTGCCAGCAATGGTTGCGAAGTATCCAACCCACGACGATGTGAAGACCTTCTGGAGAATGCCAACACTCTTTAAGACCGTTCAAGACAAAAATATCGCTGATAAGTTACATGAAAAGTTCCCAATTATTCTTACCTCCGGTCGTTTGGTGGAATACGAGGGAGGTGGAGAAGAGACGCGTTCAAACCCATGGCTTGCAGAATTGCAGCAAGAGAACTTTGTGGAGATCAACCCAAGCGCTGCTGCTCGTCGCGGAATTAAGAATTGGGATTACGTTTGGGTGAAAGCGCCGACTGGTGCCAAGATCAAAGTGCGTGCAATGGTAACTGAGCGTGTTGCACCAGATACTGCTTTCGTGCCGTTCCATTTCTCGGGATGGTGGGAGGGTAAGGATCTGCTCAACTTCTATCCTAAAGGAGCGCATCCAGTTGTTCGTGGTGAAGCCGTGAATACCGCTACAACCTATGGATATGACCGTATTACCATGATGCAAGAAACCAAGACCACGATCTGTCAGATCGAAAAAGTCGCTTAATTAACACCGTATAGTCAGGAGATCAACTATGGCAAGAATGAAATTTATCTGCGACGCAGAACGGTGTATTGAATGCAACGGTTGCGTAACAGCTTGTAAGAACGAGAACGAGGTACCTTGGGGCGTTAATCGCCGACGGGTTGTGACCATTAATGACGGTATCGTTGGTGCTGAGAAGTCCATCTCGGTGGCCTGTATGCACTGTGCAGACGCACCGTGTATGGCAGTCTGCCCAGTGGATTGCTTCTATCGCACCGATGAGGGCGTGGTTCTCCATAGCAAGGACACCTGCATTGGCTGCGGCTATTGCTCGTATGCCTGCCCATTTGGAGCACCTCAGTTCCCAAGCTCCGGCGTGTTTGGCTTACGTGGCAAGATGGACAAGTGCACCTTCTGCAGTGGCGGTCCCGAGAAGAACGGTAGCGTTGCTGAATTTGAGAAATATGGCCGTAATCGCCTCGCTGAAGGTAAGTTACCTTTGTGCGCAGAGCTTTGCTCAACCAAAGCACTGATTGGTGGTGATGGTGACGTGATTGCCGATGTATTCCGTACCCGTGTGGTCAAGCGCATGGCTGCTGGTAAGAATGCAGGGGCCGATGTATTTGGCTGGGCAACAGCTTATGGTAAGCCCAATGCACCAGCTCCTGCCGCGAAGCCTGCAGCTGGAGGTAAGTCATGAAATTAGCCCTGACTGGCGCCTTAGTTGCAGCCTCACTTTTAGTGGTGGGTTGCAACGAGGCAGCCGTTGGTACCTCAGCATCCAAGCGACCCGATATTGCACCTTACATGGGAGCCGATAACGGGTTTATGGCCAAAGGTTGGAAGCCAGGTGATCAAGCGAGCTGGAATGCCGAGATTACGAAGCGTAATCAGCTTCAATCCGAGTACAGCCGAATCAAATAAGAATTAAAACAATTTGGGGATAAACCAATGAATGTATCTTTTGGCTCTATGCTTCGAACCATCCTTGTGGTTTCAAGCCTTGCCGTCAGCTCTTTCAGTTTGGCTCAGCAGGGAACCGCACAGTCACCAACCCCGCAAAAAGTGGAATCAGTCAACATCATGGATGTTGGTAGATCGCCAAATGCAACTTCGCAAGCTGCAATCGAGGCAGGAAAAAATCAACCGGGTAACAATGCTCCGATCTGGAGAACAGTTAATAGTGAAACGGTGAACTACACCTCATTGCCTGGCGCTGAAAATGGTGTATTGATTCAGAAGACAGGTCAAGAATGGCGCTTAATTCGCAATGGCGTAATTACGGTTTATGGAGCCTGGCTTTTGACCTTTGTATTTTGCGCAATTACCGCAGTGTTTATTCTGAAAGGCTCAATTAAGTTGCATGAACCGATGTCAGGTCGTAAGATCCAGCGCTTCACCTTGCTTGAGCGTATAACGCACTGGACGATGGCGTTCACATTCGTTGCACTTGCTCTCACTGGTATATTAATTTTATGGGGCAAATATTTCCTTTTGCCTCTAATGGGTCCCGAGCTTTATGGACCTTTCCTGTTAGCTTGTAAAAATATTCATAACTTCGTAGGCCCTGCATTTACGGTCAGCATCTTTGTATTTTTCATCCTGTTTGTGCGCAGAAATCTACCTGAAAAAGGCGATTGGGAGTGGGTTAAAGGGCTTGGTGGTTTACTCACCGGCAAGCATATCCCAGCAAATTATTTCAACCCCGGCGAGAAAATGCTGTTTTGGGTTCTCTTGGTGATTCTGGGTTCAATCGTTTCTGCCTCTGGCTGGGTGCTTAATATGATTGTGCCGTTCATTCAAATTGAATACTGGCGCGGCACGATGCAAATAGCGAATATCGTACATAACGTTGGTTCAATTTTGATGGTCGCGATGGCGCTTGGTCACATGTATATTGGCTCAATTGGTATGCAAGGTTCATTGGACGGTATGCGTACAGGGTATTGCGATGAGACCTGGGCCAAAGAACACCATCAGCGTTGGTACAACAAATTAGGAAAGGGATAAGCACAATGAAACGTTGGTTAGTCAGTATCGCTTGTTTATTTGGTTCATCGGTTGCCTTAGCTGCGTTGCCACCCCCAACTCCTCAACAAGCTGAAGCAGCTGCTCTGGCGCGGGCAAAGACCGCCTATGCCGGAACTGTTGCAAACTATCAACTTTGCCAGTCGATTAATGCGGTTGCTATGAAATACAAGAAAGCGGGTACACCTGATCCAGCGCCTTGCGCAGCGCCACCCCCATTTGTTGCTCCTACAACGGCTGCCGTCGCTCCTGCGCCTGCAGCAGCACCCGCTAAGAAATAACCCGATAATTTTTCAAAAGAATCCCCAAGTTCTCACTTGGGGATTTTTTTATTTGACAGCGGGATTAAGGGTGTAACGACCCGTGATCTGAGCGCTAGCCATAATATGACGCTGTAGAGCTGCTAGAGCGGTCTTGCCATCAAAGGTGGTACCGAGGCCCAACGATGCTGTATTTAGGGCGTAGATCGTGAAAATATAGTGATGCCAGATACTGTCATTCCAGGGTGGGCATGGGCCGTCATAGCCAAAGTAATTCCCCTTCATTTCAGCGTCACCTGAGAACCATGCGGTGTAATCATTAATACCGTGCTGGGCTCCATGGTGCGTTCCAGGACCGGGTTTGCCACGGGGGACCACTTCGGTTGAGTAGTGACCCGCTGGGATCTCAGTAATCGTTTTAGGAATATCGACCATGACCCAGTGAAAGAAATCAATACGAGGCAGAGAGGCGGGCACCGTTTTACCCTCTTGATTGACGTCATCGGGTTTGGAGGGAACATCAGGATCATGACAAATCAAAGCGAATGATTGTGTACCAGCGGGAACATCGTCCCAGCGCAAATGGGGGTTGTGATTTGATCCAAGACACACATGCCCATGATCATTGGGAATACAAAACGCATACTGACCAGGAATTACCGCACCATCTTGAAAACTTGAGCTGACAAGTCGCATAGGGTCTCCTAATATTGAATAATTCAGTTATTGTGCAATAAATTCTCGAGCAAGAAACTGGGATCCCTCTTTGGTCTGAGGGTTTCTAAAGAAGACCCCGGGCGAGCTTATTTCAAGGATTTTGCCGTCTTGCATAAAGATTAGATGGGTTGCTAAACGCTTGACCTGAGCCATATTGTGGGAGGCAAATAAAACGGCTTTCCCATCCTTGGCTAATTGAGCAATCATCTGCTCAACATCATCGCTTGCGTTGGGGTCTAGATTGGCGGTTGGCTCATCAAGCAGGACCAATTTTGGGTTTTGTAAGCGAGCACGAGCAAAGCATAACTTTTGACGCTCTCCAGCAGAGAGGCGTTGCGCGGGATTATTGGCTAAATGCGCAATCCCAACCGATTGCAAGGCTTCATCAATTGCCTCATCGCGAATGGTTCGATCGGTATCTCTTAAGAGGGTGAGGTGCTCACGAACGGTTGCCTTGAGCATCGGCGTGTAATGAAAGACCAGGGCGATCTCATTGGGCGCAAACGGTCGCTCGCATTGACCAATCGAGGGTTCAATTAAGCCATGGATTAAGCGCAACAAGGTCGTTTTGCCAGCCCCATTTGGACCAATCAGGGCAGTAATGCCTGTTAATGGAAGATGGAGATCATCGGATTGCAAAATGGCGCGCCCATCTCGGATGACCTCAACGTTACGCAGATTCAGTAATTTATCCATACCGCCGCTCCGCAATCTGTCGAACGACAAATATGAATATATTTGCCAATATCACAATACCAAGCAGGACGATACCAAGCGATAATGCAAATGCAAGATCACCCTTGCTCGTTTCAAGAGCAATCGCAGTGGTCATGGTACGCGTTACTCGATCAATATTGCCGCCAACGATCATTACCGCCCCGACCTCGGAGATCGCGCGGGCAAAGCCAGCCAGAGTGGCGATTGTTAATGAGAAGCGACAATCCCAAATCAACCATTTCAGACGGGAAAAATAAGGTAGGCGCAAGGCCATGAAGGTATCCCGATGAATCTTCCACGAGTCTTCTAGTAATTGGCGGCTAAGCGCTGCAATTAAAGGGGTGGTGATAAAAAACTGTGCCACGATCATCCCTTTAACGGTGAACAACCAGCCCCATTCCCCAAAGGGACCACTTCTTGACAAGATCAAGTACACCAAAACACCCACAATGACCGTCGGTATCCCCATCATGCTGTTGAGGATCACAATCGCTACACGTTTACCTACAAACTCTTCAGTTGCCAGCCAAGCTCCAAGGGGAAGCCCGACCAGGGTTCCCAGTATCAACGCTGTGATGCTGACCTGTAAGGAGGTGATGACAATACGCACGATAGCCGCATCAAGATGGGCAAGGAGTGCAAAGGCATCCAAAAACGTTGAGCTCATGAGTCACTATTGATAAGAAGATTCTATGGATTCTAACAATCAATCCCACTTGGGTCACAGTGGCACAATGATGCGATGTCAATCACCGTTTGCGTCTTTTGTGGATCTCGAACTGGATCAAATCCAGGATGGTCAACTGCGAGTAAGCAATTGGGTTCTGAAATCGCTAAGCATGGCTGGAGACTCGTCTTTGGGGGCGGCGGTGGAGGGTTAATGGGCGAGCTCGCTCGAGGAGCAATCGCATCACATGGAACGGTAATCGGAATTATTCCCAACTTCCTTACGGAGGCCGAACCCGTCATTCAAGATCTATCTGAGCTTTATGTGGTTGAAAGTATGATCGAGCGTAAAGAGATGATGGTTGATCTCTCGGATATCTTTATTGTTTTGCCTGGCGGGATTGGCACGATTGAGGAGCTCTTTGAGGTTTGGACCGGTAATCATGTGAAGGCCTACTCCAAGCCGATTTTGATCGTGAATCTTGATGGCTTCTTCGATGACCTACTGACCTTTGCTAAGAAGCAATACGAGAATGGGTTTTTAATTGAGCGTCATTTCACCTATATCACGGTGGTGAACACAATCCCCGAGGCAATTGCGTTTCTTCAATTGAAGGCACAGTAATTCGGTATCATGATCGCTATGGCGGATGTCATATGTCTATGTAATCAAATTTGGGACGAGGATTTGCGAGAGTATTTGGCAACTCATGAAATTAACTCCATTGAGGAGTTGCGCCAAGAGGCATCAATTTGCAATAAATGCATGCAATGCGAAGAGCTTGTTCAAACTGAAATTTATCATGCGCGCATTCGACGTCAGCAACAATCATCCTAGTGCGATTCTGCCTGCCTCAGGCTTCCGAGTTATCACGATTAATATGCACAAAGGGATGTCCCCACTAAAAATTGACTCGACTGTTTATCGTTTGCGTCAGCGTTTGAGGTCTCATCATCCCGACTTAATCTTTATTCAAGAGTTGCAGCAGGAAAATTTACGTCGTCAGAAGCGTTTATCCACCTGGCCTAAGCATGAGATTACCCATTTTCTGGCCGACGGATTTTATGCGGACTGGCATTATGGAAAAAATGCCGAATATCGACATGGCCATCACGGTAATGCCATTCTTTCCAAGTTTCCATTGCATAAAGGATATAATTACGACATCTCAGCCTACCGGTTTGAACGTCGCGGCCTTTTGCATTCCACCATTCAATTAGCAGAGGGCCTGCCAATTCATTGTTTTTGTGTCCACCTCGCCTTATTGCAACGTGGGCGCGAGCGCCAGGTGGATGCCATCTTGCAGCATATTGAGACTTTATCGAAGCATGAACCTAGCATCATTGCAGGTGACTTTAATGACTGGCGTAATTCTGCAAGTGAGCCGATGAGTGAAGCGGGCTTTGTGGATGCGTTTGAGAGTTTGTATGGTGCTCCAGCTAAAACCTTCCCAAGTGCGAAGCCGATGTTGGCCATGGATCGTATCTATGTACGCGGTCTGAAGATTCATAAAGCGCAAGTATTGACCGAATGGTCCAAATTATCGGATCATTTGGCTGTGTATGCGGAGTTAGGCCACTAACATGATGCACCTGTTCACCGGCACTATTTTTGGCTATCACGTCCCGTGGTTTGTGATCCTGCACGTCGTGATTGCAATCCTATTTTTCTTGCGAATTATCTGGGTTCGGCGCCCAGTAGGCGTGGCAGTTTCGTGGTTACTGATTATTGTTTCCTTCCCAATTATTGGACTGATTCTCTATTTGACGATTGGTGAGCGGCCAGTTGGCCGAACGCTAACGAGCAAGATCATTCGGATGGAAAAGGAATATGCCAAGATTAGTAAGGCAATGCGACAACTGCATGAGCCTGATCGATCTCTTCTGCATCCCGATGCGCATGCAATTAGTTTGCTTGCGCAAGCTAAGAATGGCACACCAGTAGCCGCTGGGAACCGTATTGAACTCTTTACGAACTCGCTTGAAATCTTGCAGCACTTCATTGATGAGATCAATCGTGCCCAACAATCGATCCACATGGAGTTTTACATTTGGTCACTAGGTGGTGATGCCGATCGGGTCGGCGAGGCCTTGATTGCAGCATCCAAGCGTGGGGTTAAGTGTCGAGTTTTGCTTGATTCTTTGGGAAGTTCTAGCTGGTTTAAATCCGCCTGGCCCGATCGCTTTGCGAAAGCCAAGATCGAGGTGACTGAAGCCTTGCCCATTCAGTTTGGTCGTTTTCAGTTTCGGCGCGCTGATCTACGTTTGCACCGCAAGATATTCATCATTGATGGCGAGATTGCATGGACCGGAAGTATAAACTTGGTTGATCCCCGAACCTTTAAACAGGATTCCGGGGTGGGGGAGTGGGTTGATGCCATGGTCCGAATCCAGGGACCAGTTGTTTCGCAGTTCGAGCTCACCTTTTTGTACGATTGGAGCGTTGACAACCCACGAGTGATGCATTTTCATGATCGCGATGGTCTTAATAAGAAGCCAGCTGGTAACGCTTTGGCTCAGGAGTTCTCATCGGGACCAGTTTATCGAGACGACATCCTCTATCAAGTCTTGCTCTCTGCCGTATTAGACGCACGCCAAGAGCTTGTGATTACCACCCCATACTTTGTCCCGGATGAAGGCTTGGTGCAGGCCTTAATGGCCGCGGCTCACCGAGGAGTGAAGGTCAAGTTAATCGTGCCACGCTTAAATGATTCAACACTAGTTGCATGGAGTAGTCGCAGCTTCTATAGTGCTTTACTGGGTGCGGGAGTGGAAATCGCCGAGTTTAAAGGCGGTTTACTACACACTAAGAGTCTTTTAATTGACGAACGCACTGCTATTTTTGGTTCAGTCAATTTTGATCAACGTAGCTTGCGCCTTAATTTTGAAATCAGCCTCGTTGTGTACGACCAAACCTTCTGTACTCAACTCAAACAATTAACCACCAGCTATCTAAAACGCTCACAGATTATTAATCGGATCGGGTGGGAACGACGACCACGTTGGCGCAGACTGCTTGAGAACACTGCGCACCTGGCATCGCCCCTGCTTTAATACCCTAGCCAATAAGGACTTGGTAGGTTTACTTGGATTAGTACGTTTTGTAAGCCAGGTATTTCCCAGATAGGACAACTTGAACGCGATCACCTTTTGGATCGGGTTCCCGTTGAATATCCATTGAGAAATCAATCGCACTCATAATGCCATCACCAAATTCTTCATGAATTAGCTCTTTGATGGTAGTACCGTAGACACTAACAATTTCATACCAGCGGTAAATAAGCGGGTCAGTTGGCACAGCTGTTGGTAACGACCCTTTGTATGGAACAATTTGTAACCACGCCATCTCTTCATCGGTTAGGTCAAATAATTTCCCAGCGGCTTCTGCTTGAGCCTTAGTAAAAGTCATTTGACCTAAGCATCCTGCAGTAACCCACTCTTTGGATTCCCCAATCGATTTGGCAATATCGGCCCACTTTAATTTCTTCTTAACTTTGGCCTCAATAATTTTTTGAGTGACAACTTCTCGATTCATCATTTTTGACTGCTCCTTAGTTCATTTGAGTTGATTGATTTGAAACCATTTGTTCTTTTCCTGGTCTTACAAGTCGAGGCTTTAAGCGCTGGGTAATATCCCGAACATTATTTTGGTTCTGAGGGGCATGCGAGCTTTGCTGCACCAATTTTGAGCGATGTACTAGGAAGTCAACGAGATGATTTCGCATTGGGTAGTACATGGGATCGTGGTGCATGGTGGCGCGCTCGCGATTTTTGGGAAGCGTGTTCTCGACAATTTCGGCGATCCGAGCATTCGGACCATTGCTCATGAGCATAATTTTGTCGGATAGCAAAATCGCCTCGTCCACATCATGCGTAATCATGAATACGGTTTGCTTGGTTGATGCACAGATCTTGAGCAGCTCGTCTTGAATGACTCCACGGGTTAGGGCATCCAGTGCGCCAAAAGGTTCATCTAATAACAGCATTTTTGGTTCGATGGCGAATGCACGGGCAACACCAACGCGTTGTTTCATGCCGCCTGATAATTCAGAAGGCCTTTTTTGCTTTGCGGCGCCCAAGCCAACTAATTCAATGTATTTCTCGGAATGAGCCGTAATTTTTGCTTTGGGCCAGTCTGGGTATTTCGATTTCACTGCAAAATTAATGTTTTGCAATACAGTCATCCATGGCATCAACGCATGACCTTGAAACACCACACCACGTTCTAGACTGGGCCCCTTAATTTCTCGACCCAACATATAGGCGTATCCTGAGCTTGCTTCTTCTAAGCCAGCTAAGACATTCAAAATGGTGGTTTTGCCGCAACCCGAGTGCCCAATAATGCAAACAAATTCACCTTGTTGGATATCGAAATTGACATTCTCAAAAACAGGAGGAGATCCAGCGATATAGGTTTTTGAGAGGTTTTCAACCTTTAAGAAATCAATATTAGTCTGCATAAGTCACCATCTTTTGTAATTTGGCGAATAACATGTCGAGGAGCATGCCCACAAAACCAATCACCACAATGGCAAAAAGCACACTTGAAATTGCTAGGTTGTTCCATTCGTTCCAAAGGAAATAGCCAATCCCAGTCCCGCCAACGAGCATTTCAGCAGCAACAATCACTAGCCAGGCAATTCCCATTGAAATCCGCATTCCTGTGAGAATGGTTGGTGCTGCCGCCGGCAGAATCACTTTAAATGCTTTGCGGATCGGATTGACTTCAAGAGTTTTGGCAACATTGAGCAATTCCTTGCGAACGCTGGCAACCCCGAAGGCTGTGTTAATTAACATCGGCCAGATTGAGCAGATGAAAATCACAAAAACACCAGATATCGATGAATCCTTGATCGTATAGAGTGCGATTGGCATCCAGGCAAGGGGTGAGATTGGTTTTAATATCTGAATGAATGGATTAAGCGCCGCCGAAAGTAGTGGGGACATGCCAATTAGAAAGCCAACTGGCAAAGCTACAACAAGCGCTAATAAAAAACCAAGACTAACGCGGGCTAATGAATACGCCAGCTGAATCCCAATCCCTTTATCGTTTGGACCTTTGTCATAAAAGGGATCAGAAAGTTGTTTGTAAAAAGTCTCCCCCATTTGCGTTAAGGTTGGAAATCCTGATTTCTGAGCAGGGGCTACATCCTTGCTGCCCTTACCCATTAGTAGGTCATATTCAGAATTTCCACTAGATGCGGGCGTAGTCGATACCCGATCTGGTTGATTAATGCCTGACTTAGGAGCCGTGGCTAGATGCCATACTGCCAACATCATTAAAAATAGAATGACGGACAGCAGGGCACCTTTTAGCTTGATGGAGTTCATCATTGATCCTATGTTTTTGAGATCGCAAACGACTTACTGTAGGCGGCCGCAGTAGCAGGATCAAATTCACGACCCATAATCTTGAACTTTGGATTTCCAGTACTAGCCTTCGCCTGCGCAGTAATTGGCGCATTCGTTTCTTGCATGTACTTTCTCGCATCAGTGAGCAGGAATACTTTCTCAGAAATATCCTTGTAGTTCACATCACCCTTGACATATCCCCAGCGCTGCATTTGGGTGAGCATCCAAGTTGACATGGAGTACCAAGGAATCGGATTGAAATCGATTCGATCTGGTACGTTTTGTACATTACCCAGTCCATCGGCAAACTTACCAGTCAATACCTGCATAACGACTGTTTCGGGTTGATTGAGGTAGTTTTGTGGAGAGATCACTTTAGCAATCAATGGACGGTTTTCGGGGTTGCGAGCCATTGTGGATGCGTTGATGACGGCGCGATACAACGCTGCAAAGGTATTGGGGTTCTTCCGAATAAACTCCTCAGAGGTACCAAATGCACAGCAAGGATGACCGTCCCAAATATCTCTCGTCAGAATGGTAATAAATCCTACTTCGTCATATACGGCACGCTGATTAAATGGATCGGGCCCAAGGAAACCATCAATATTGCCCGCGCGTAAATTGGCAACCATCTCAGGTGGTGGCGTTACCCGAATCTGGATATCTTTATCGGGATCAATTCCAGCCTGGGCTACGTAATAGCGAAGTAAGAAGTTGTGCATGGAATATTCAAAGGGCACAGCAAACTTCATGCCTTTCCACATCTTCGGATCGCGCTTGTCTTTATGTTTATTGGCTAAAGTAATCGCTTGACCGTTAGTGTTTTGGATGGTTGCAGCACGCATTTGAGTCGGATCGGAACCGAGTCCCATCGACATGGCGACTGGCATTGGCGAGAGAAAATGCGATGCATCATGTTCTTTGCTCAGCATTTTGTCGCGAATTAATGCCCAACCAGCCGTCTTATTTAATGTGACATTTAATCCTTGTTTTTTGTAAAAACCCAGGGGGTCGGCCATGATGAGTGGTGTGGCGCAGGTGATCGCAATAAATCCAATCTTGAGATCCCTTTTTTCTAATGGTGCTTTTTCTTGAGCCATGGCCTGTAACGCACCTACTGGAAGAAATCCCGAAAGGGCACCCATTGCACCGCCAGTTCCTACGGCTCTTAAAAAAGCACGCCGGCGAGCTTCTTGAGGAAATAGTGCTTTGACAAGACTTGCCTCAATGAAATTAGCACTTTCTTGTTCTGCATTGATCTTTTGTAATTCAGCGGCCTCGTGCTCTGCAGCTGATGCGTGCATGCCGCAACTACAGAGGCTACTAAATAGAGGACGATCAGGGTCAAATGGCTTATGAATACTCATTGCTGGCTCCTTATAGAAATAATCACAGCTGCATATGCAAGAAACATGCCAATTATTAATCACTGAAAAATCATGGATTTGTGAGGCAGCAGTAAATTGCTGCAATCACACAATGGTAATGAATACACCAAAAAGGTGCAAAAATGCACCAAAATGTTAAATGCTGCCTTTTTCCTTGAACTGACTTATCTGTTCCTGTAAATACCCCAGCTCTTTTAGGATTGCCTCGGTGTGTTCACCAACCTCCGGAATTTTACCCATCCGATACTCATAGGCAGTATTAATGCCTGGAGGTAATAAGGCAAGGATGGGGCCATTCGGTGATTCCACCGAATGCCAACGTTCGCGCGCACGCAATTGTGGGTGATCCCAAAACTGATGCATGTCATTTAAAGAGGCATTGGCAATCTGCGCCTCATCAAGCTTGGCGATAACCTGTTCACTCGTAAAGTTAGCAAATCGATCTAAGATAATTTTGCTAAGTTCAATACGGTTCTCGTTGCGTTTGAAGTTCTTATCAAAGCGCGGGTCGTTGGCCAATGTGGGTTGATCCAAAACCTTTTCACAAAAGAGTGCCCACTCCCGTTCATTCTGCAAACCCAGCATGATCGTTTTACCGTCACCTGCTTTAAATGGGCCATAGGGATAAATCGTGGCATGCGTAGCCCCAGTTCGGGGTGGGGGTGATGCACCATCCGTACTGTAGTACATGGCATATCCCATCCACTCGCCAAGAGCTTCTAGCATAGACACATCAATCACCGACCCCTTACCGGTTTTCTGGCGCAGCAATAACGCTGCCATGATATTGGTATACGTATACATACCCGCCGCAATATCAGCAATCGAGATACCTGCCTTACTCGGTTCATCTGGAGTGCCCGTAATTGATAGAAGACCTGCCTCACTCTGAATGAGAAGGTCGTACGCTTTCTTATCTCGGTAGGGACCATCCTCACCATAGCCTGATAGATTGCAGTAAATCAAATTCGGATTGAGGGCTTGCAGTGCTTCAGGGCTTAAACCCATTCGCGCAGCAGCGCCAGGTACTAGATTTTGGACAAAGACATCCGCTTTCTCTAGCAGTTGCTTGAGGATTATGAGAGCACCCTCTTGCTTCAGATCTAAGGTCAAACTCTCCTTGGAGCGATTGACCCACGTAAAGTGCGACGACATCCCCTTGGCCCGTTCATCATAATGACGGGCAAAATCGCCAGAACCCGGACGTTCAATCTTGATTACGCGAGCTCCTAAATCAGCTAGCTGCCGAGTGGCAAAGGGCGCAGCAATCACGTGCTCTAGAGCGACGATTGTGATGCCATCTAATGGACGCATGCGTAAGGAGCTCTAGTTAGAACGAACGGGGCAAACCGAGCAAATGCTCTGCAACGTAGGAATAAATCAGATTCGTTGAGATTGGCGCCACTTGGTAGAGACGAGTTTCTCTGAATTTACGCTCAACATCGTATTCGCAGGCAAAGCCAAAGCCACCATGGGTCTGCATGCAGACATTCGCAGCTTCCCACGAGGCCTTAGCGGCTAAATACTTCGCCATATTCGATTCAGCACCACAGGGCTCATGACGATCAAAAAGCTCACAAGCCTTAAAGCGCATCAAATTAGCTGCTTCGGTCTCAATATAGCTATCTGCAATCGGAAACTGGATTCCTTGATTTTTACCAATTGGGCGGTCAAAGACCACCCGATCGTTAGCATAACGTCGTGCGCGATCAATAAACCAATAGGCATCACCAATACACTCAGCCGCAATTAAGGTGCGCTCTGCATTGAGACCGTCCAGAATGTATTTGAAGCCTTGACCCTCAACGCCGATCAAGTTTTCAGCGGGAATTTCAAGATTATCAAAGAACACCTCATTGGTTTCATGATTCACCATGTTTGCAATCGGACGAACTTCCATTCCTTTACCAATTGCCTGATGAAGATCAACGATAAAGATGGACATGCCCTCTGATTTCTTCTTGATGTCTGCTAAAGGAGTAGTACGTGCCAGAAGGATCATTAAGTCAGAATGCTGAATACGTGATATCCATACCTTCTGCCCGGTGATTACATAGCGATCATCTTTTTTGACTGCAGTAGTCTTGAGCATGGTGGTATCGGTACCCGTGGTTGGCTCGGTCACGGCCATACTTTGTAAGCGAAGTTCACCAGAGGCAATCTTCGGTAGATATAGTTTCTTTTGCTCATCAGAGCCGTGGCGCAGCAAGGTGCCCATGTTATACATCTGACCATGGCATGAGCCCGCATTACCGCCTGAGAGATTAATCTCTTCCATGATTACTGAGGCCTCTGCGAGACCTAGGCCAGAGCCACCGTACTGTTCCGGTATCAAAGCTGCTAACCAACCCGCCTCAGTAATTGCTGTAACAAAGGCCTCTGGGTAACCACGTTCGTGATCTACTTGTTGCCAGTAAGCAGAGTCATAGCGAGAACATAAATCCCGTAATGCCTCGCGCATCTCTTGAAATTGGTCGGGCTTTGGAATGGATTGAGTCATTAGAACTTAGTTGATTAATTTATTGGAGATATCGATAGTTTAAGCTAGATACTTATTTGTTTAATGGGCTGATTGCAATGCATCAAATTCTTTCCGGAATACGTGTTTTGGAGCTAGGGCAATTAATTGCAGGACCCTTTGCCGCCAAGACCTTGGCTGATTTTGGGGCAGAGATTATTAAAGTCGAGTCACCCCATGAGGGAGATTCCCTGCGTAAGTGGCGCATGCTGCATGAGGGTACTTCTGTCTGGTGGCAGGCTCAGTCGCGGAATAAGCAATCCATTTGCATTGATTTACGCCAACCTGAGGGCCAGGATATTGTGCGACGTTTAGTTCAAGAGGCTGATGTATTGATCGAAAACTTTCGACCTGGAACGATGGAGAAATGGGGCATGGGTTGGGATGCATTGTATGCCTTAAATCCAAAGTTAATCATGTTGCGTGTTTCTGGGTATGGGCAAGATGGGCCGCGACGGGATGAGCCTGGCTTTGCAGCGATTGCGGAGGCAACTGCCGGATTGCGTTACTTGACCGGGCATCCTGGACAGGTGCCTGCTCGCGCGGGCTTATCGCTTGGCGACACCATCGCTGGTTTACATGGTGCTCTTGGTGTTTTGCTCGCACTCTATGAGCGTGACGCCAGAGGTGGTCAAGGGCAAATGATCGATGTGGCACTCTACGAAGCAGTCTTTAATTTGACCGAGAGTCTTTTACCGGAGTACCACGTCTTCGGAGCAATCCGTCAACCCGCTGGCGGAGCTTTGCCTGGTATTGCACCATCAAACGCCTATCGATGTAGCGATGGCCAATACGTATTAATTGCTGCCAATGGCGATTCTTTGTTCAAACGTCTAATGGAGTTAATTGGCCGGGCAGACCTAGCAAATGATCCCGATCTCGCCAGAAATGATGGGCGAGTAAAACGTGCAGAAGAAATTGATCAAATTATTGGGGAGTGGAGTAAGCAAAGAACTCTTGAAGATATCCTAAGTGCTTTGCAAAGTATTGCTGTTCCAGCTGGTCGTATTTATACCGCTAAAGATATTGCAGAGGATCCACACTACCGCGCACGTGGTGTGATTGAAACCATTGAGAGTGCGGAGGGTTTGAAGGTGGAGATGCCAGGCATTATTCCGAAGCTCTCCAAAAATCCTGGGGAAATTCGGCATCGTGCCCCAACACTTGGCGAGCATACTGAATCTATTCTCAAACAATATGGATTTACTGTCGAGCAGATTCGGACCTTGAAGGACGCTGGCGTCATACAGTAATGGAAGCTTTTATTCATTCGGTAATGGATTGGTTTGGTATGGCTACCGTGGGCTTACCAGCAATCTTTATTGTGGCAGCTGTATCCGCTACGCTAATCCCGATGGGTTCAGAGCCCGTTTTGTTTGCTTATGTCAGCTTAAATCCGGATGATTATTGGTTGGCGATTGGGGTTGCTACCTTAGGCAATACCTTGGGTGGGATGATTAATTGGGGTTTGGGATTACTTGCCCGTAATACCTATGAGTCATTGCGGGGCGAAACCCATTCACGCGCGCAAGCTTGGCTTGAAAAACGCGGGCCACCGATGTTGTTGCTCTCGTGGCTACCAATCATTGGCGACCCTTTGTGTTTGGTTGCAGGTTGGCTTCGACTGAGATGGCTGCCCTGCCTGATTTACATGGCGATTGGTAAGCTACTGCGGTACATCACTCTGACATGGTTACTGACTTCGATACCAAAGTCCTTTTGGCAAGAATTGGGACGCTTAGTGGGTCTATGAGAAGATAATTGTTCTATTGCTTTATACGAGGGTTATCAGGATGGTTCTAAAAGGTAAAACCGCTTTAGTCACAGGCTCAACGAGTGGTATTGGTCTAGCGATGGCCAAAGCCATGGCCGCTCAAGGTGCTAATGTGATGATGAATGGGTTTGGCGAGAGGGATGCAGCGATTGCCGAGGTCAAGGCTTATGGAGTGGAGGTCGATTATCACGGTGCTGATATGAGTAAGCCCGATGAGATCACGCAGATGATTGCTGCTACCGAAAAACGTTTTGGAGCAATTGAAGTGCTCATTAATAATGCTGGGATTCAGCATGTTGCGAGCGTGGAAGATTTTCCTGTAGAGCGCTGGGATGCAGTGATTGCAATTAACCTGAGTTCAGCATTTCATGCAACCCGCTTGGCACTTCCTGAAATGAAAAAACGGAATTGGGGGCGTATTATTAATATTGCTTCCGTTCATGGACTCGTGGCCTCGATACAAAAAGCAGCGTATGTCGCAGCCAAGCACGGCATTATTGGCTTAACGAAGGTGGTTGCACTAGAGACTGCCCGTACTGGAGTGACTTGTAATGCAATTTGCCCAGGCTGGGTGTTAACTCCCTTGGTACAAAAGCAAGTCGATGCACGTGCACAGCGCGAAACGATTTCTAATGATGCTGCCAAATTAGCGCTGGTCTCAGAGAAGCAACCCTCGGGCGAGTTTGTAAATCCTGAGCAACTCGCTGCACTGGCAGTATTTCTGTGCGGACCGGATGCATCGGAAGTCCGTGGCGCGGCTTGGAATATGGACGGCGGTTGGACAGCGCAATAAATCACGAGTCAAATCAAAATAAAAAGAATTCCGTAATGCATCAGATCGTTATCGTGGGTGGTGGAGCAGGTGGACTGGAACTGACCACTCGTTTGGGGGATCGTTGTGGCTCTCGTAAAGGAAAGCCGGGAAAGCTATCCGTTACGCTGATTGATAAAAATCGCACTCATATATGGAAACCCAAGCTGCACGAGATTGCAGCAGGTAGTATGGATCTCGGTGACCATGAGGTGGACTATATTGCTCAAGCGCACTGGCATAACTTTACCTATCGCATTGGCGAAATGATTGGTTTGGATCGTGAACGTAAAGAGGTCATTGTTGCACCTTATCTGGATCACCTTGGTGCTGAAATTACCCCGCAACGCTCAATTCCTTACGACATTCTTGTCATGAGTATTGGCAGCCTAAGTAATGATTTTGCGACCCCTGGTGTTGAAGAATATGCCTTACGCCTAGAGTCTCAAGATGATGCCAAAAACTTTCATCATCAAATGCTCAATGCAATTATCCGGGCGCAGGCACAAAGTAATCCTCTCTCACCCGATCAACTGCATGTAGCCATTATTGGCGCAGGGGCAACTGGTGTTGAGCTCGCTGCCGAACTACATCGCACTACCCGCGAAGTTGTCTCGTACGGGCTTGATCGCGTAGATCCCAATAAAGATTTGAAGGTCAGTGTGATTGAAGCCGCCCCCCGAATCTTGCCAGCACTTCCAGCACGCCTATCAACTGCGACGGAAGCCTTACTACAAAAAATGGGTGTTGAGGTGATTACGAATAAGAAAGTGGCGCGGGTGTTTCCGAAAGAGGTGCAATTTAGTGATAACACGAGCTTGCCTGCAGAGTTAATTGTTTGGGCGGCCGGGGTTAAAGCACCTGATTTCTTGAAAGACATTGGCGGTTTAGAAACAAACCGGATTAATCAACTCGCGGTGCTGCCCACGCTTCAAACTACGCGTGATCCCGATATCTTCGCAATGGGTGATTGTGCAGCTTGCCCTTGGCCAGAAGCGAACGAGGGGCAGGGTGGCTTTGTGCCACCCCGTGCACAGGCAGCGCATCAACAAGCTTCTCATTTATTCAAACAAATTCAGTTGCGCTTAGAAAATAAGTCCCTTAAGCCATATCACTACCGCGATTTTGGTTCGTTAGTCTCACTTGGAAAGTACAGCACTGTTGGTAATATGATGGGTGGCCTTATTGGTGGCAGCCTGATGATTGAAGGTGTTTTTGCCAAACTAATGTATTTATCCTTGTACAAAATGCATGAGCTGGCATTGCATGGTTGGGCAAAGGTGAGTCTTGATACCTTAGCGCGCATGATTACGCGTCGCACAGAACCCCATGTAAAGTTGCACTAATTTAGTTCGGCGCGAACTTGAGCTGAGCGATCCCAAAGATTGGGAATTTGTGGTGAGGAGTAGCCTGAGACGAAGTTTTTAACAGATCCTGTGTGTGGGTCGTAGACATGGCGTTTCACGGCCCCAATATTGCCGCCATAGACATGAATACTAATCGAGGGCTGATCGTCAAAGGCATTCTTCACAATATGAATATCCCCGATGGTTGGGCTAACCTCATCCACATCACCAGGTAATAAAGTTTCTTCTTGACCAATGGGCTCTAGTTTTCCGGCAGCATTTCGGGCATAACGCTGCCCTTTTTCTGAACCTCGCAGCATACCAATGAGGCCCCAAACCATATGATCATGAATTGGAGTGGCCTGGCCTGGCCCCCAAACAAAACTGACAACCGAGAAGCGCTCGAGTGGATCAGCATGTAATAAATACTGCTGGTAATACTGGGGGTGGGGAACCGTACAAAAATCCGGCAACCAACCATCGGTCTTGATTAACTCGTGTAATAAAGCCTTGGCTTTGGGCCGCACAATCTCCTCAGCTTGGCTCTGACTGACCAATTGGGTCATTTGAGCCACAAAGCGCCTTAGCGGGGCAATTTGATCGCTTGCAGCAGGGTTTGTCATATGACCATTATATGAATACTTTGCTCATTTCTCTAGCAAGCAAATATTAGCGAAGATCCTTAAAGTCAGGTAATTCCATTCATTAAATGCTAGCGGATTGTCATGTTTGACCCCATTATGTTGATCCGGAACCAGTTTGCCGCCAACATAACCTGTAAACTCTTTTTTCTAATCATCTTGGCTTATCCCCTTTTCTGATACCGTGTCTTTAAATGGGTAAAACGTAACCGCCAAGCCATTACTAAAGAGGTCGTTAGAATAGGGCATTTCTTTTAAAGAGTGCCTATGAACACTGCTGATCGCTTCGCTTTAAAACCGCTTACTGGAATTCGTGTTCTAGAGATTTGCAATGTCGCTGCTGGACCATTTTGCGCTTTGCTGCTCGCTGATCTCGGCGCTGATGTCATCAAACTAGAGAACCCCGGTGCAGGAGATACACTCCGCGCGTGGCCTCCCCATACCGGCCCTGAGAATGATCGCTTAAGCGAAAACTTTGCTTCCTTAAATCGCAATAAACGCTCTGTTACCTTAGACTTAAAAAATCCCGACGATAACGCAAAAGCTAAAAATTTAATTGCCAAAGCGGATGTATTAATTGAGAACAATCGCCCCGGCGTCATGAAACGCCTCGGCCTAGATTTTGATTCAGCCCTTGCCATCAATCCAAAACTGATTTACTGCTCGATCTCGGCCTATGGTCAAACTGGACCACGTGCCAACGAAGGTGGCTTTGATGTCACGATTCAGGCAATGAGCGGCATCATGAGTGTGACCGGAGAGCCCGATGGAGCACCTGTGAAGTGCGGCGTACCGGTTGCCGATTTCACGGCTGGTTTGTATGGTGCCATGAGTATCTGTGCGCAATTGCGGGCCGTGGCGCAAACGGGTAAGGGCGTTCACATTGATGTACCGATGATGGGTACATCATTAGCAATTGCTGCCTTGCAAACCTCGGAGTATTTTGGGGTTGGCAAAGATCCAGTTAAATTAGGTTCGGCCCATCCCCGTAACGCCCCATATCAAGCATTTAAGGCCAAAGACGACTATTTGGTCATGGCTGCTGGTACGCAAGCTCTTTGGGAAACCGTTTGTCAGATCTTGAAGAGCCCCGAGCTTTTAAAAGACGAACGTTTTACTAGCACAGCATTACGGGCAATAAATCAAATCGCTTTAAAAGAGTTGATCGAAGTGATCTTACAAAAAGATATGGCTGCTAATTGGATTGCACAATTTAGCCAAGCAGGTGTGCCATGCTGTCCAATTAATCAATATTCCGCTGTTTTGAATGATCCACAAACCCTTGCGATGGGCTGGGTGCAGCCCATGGTGATGGCCAATGGCCAACAAACCAAAACCGTCATTAATCCCATTAAATTCAATGGCACAACGGCTCCCATCGAGCGCAGACCACCGCGCTTGGGTGAGCATAATTCGGAGATCGTGGAGTAAACATGAACACCATACGTGTAGAACATTCGGGGCACATTAAACGAGTCACTCTCAATCGTCCTGAGAAGCGCAATGCGATCAGTTACGAGTTAGCTTCCGAGCTACTCGCTGTCACTAAGGAGGCGGAGTCCGATGGTACCCGCTTGCTGATAATTCGAGGCGAGGGTCAGGGCTTCTGTGCTGGATTTGATTTCTCAAACTTTGATGATGCGAGCCCTGGCGATCTGCTTCTGCATTTTGTGCGGATTGAGCAAATGCTTCAAGCCATTGCCCATGCGCCATTTGACACGATGGCATTAGCCCATGGACAGACGATTGGGGCGGGAGCGGACTTGCTCTTGGCATGTCGTCACCGGGCGGGTTCGGAAGATATGCGCATGATGTTTCCTGGGGCTCGTTTTGGTCTGATCTTGGGTTCCCGTCGATTAGCCGAGTATGTTGGTCCTGATCGAGCGCAACAGTTGATTGGAAATCCGCGCCGTATTGATGCACATCAAGCGAAAGATTTTGGGATCCTGACCGCCGTCTTGGAGGCGACCGATTGGCATGCCTATGAGGCACAGGTTCTTGAGCACATTCTGGAGATTCCGGCGGATGCTCGAGCCATGGCACTGCATGCGTGTAAACGAGATACTCGCGCGGTCGATCTTTATGATCTGGTGCAATCCGGATCGGTACCTGACATTAAACACCGTGTTGCTGAGTATTTAGCTAAAGTAAAAGCCGCAGCGAAGAAGTAACCAAGAAATAATTTAGCCCTGACAAATCTTGTCGTAGAGTCGATCAACCTTGCCTGCAAGCAGAACTTGGCTTGGCAAGGGGCGATCAACCAGTGTGCGTAAGTCTGCTGCGCACTCGAGTAATAAATCCAGGTTCATGTGTGTCTCAAACCCCATTAGATCTAGCATGTGTACGAGTTCTTCGGTGCAGATATTCCCGGTAGCTCCTGGGGCATAAGGGCAGCCACCCAAACCGCCCAAGGACGAATCAAAGCGCACAATCCCGGCCTGAACAGCAGCCAAAGCATTGGCTAAGCCCATGCCACGCGTATTATGAAAATGCAACGTCCACTGCGTATTGGGATGCTTGGATTGCGCTTGCTCGCAAATTTTAGTGACTTGCCGAGGATTGGCCATACCGGTGGTGTCGCAAATGCTAATACCCCGCACGCCTTGATCAACAAAGTGATCAATCCAATGCATTAGTTCATGCGTTGGGGTCATACCACTCATTGGACAACCAAAGCTAGTCGAGAGAGAGATATTGACGGCTACCTTGGATTGATGTGCCAAGGAAATGACTTCACCAAGAGCTTTAGCTGAATCAGCACGGGACATTCGTAGATTGGACTGATTGTGGGTCTCGCTGACCGACATCACGAGATTGAATTCATCAACGCCAACTGCAAGGGCGCGCTCAGCACCACGTAGGTTTGGAATTAAGACCGTGTACTCGACCCCTAGAACACGATCAATGCCACGCATTACCGCTTCTGCATCAGCGAGCATTGGAATGGCTTTGGGGCTTGTAAAAGAAGTCACCTCAATCTTGGCATAGCCAGCATGACTTAAGCGATTAATTAAGCGGATTTTGTCTTCTGTGGGAATAAAGCGCGGCTCTGCCTGAAAGCCATCACGAGTAACCACTTCTTGGATAAAAACTCTCTTCATTAATAAATCTTATACCGATTTAATAACTACCAATCAGGATCAAGGCAAAAGCCATGACTTTGGTATATAGTTACAAGGTTTGTTCCTTTAGGAGACTACGAAATGGTATCAATCTTGACCTCCCTTGGCCGCACCGTTCTAGCAGGTTTTGTGTTGTTGGCACTGATCATGATTTTATTCGGCAGCTCCAACATCGGTAATCCAGGTTGGATTTCTTTTGTATTCCGTTACCTTCATGTGATATCAGGTACGATGTGGATTGGCCTGTTGTGGTACTTTAATTTTGTACAAATTCCATCGATGCCGAAGATTCCGGATGAGCAAAAACCAGCGATTGGTAAAGTAATTGCTCCGACCGCACTCTTTTGGTTTCGATTTGCCGCCATGGCAACGGTATTAACCGGAATTATCCTCGCGATTCTGAATGGCTATGCCCATAAAGCTTTTACCTTGCAACAGCCTTTCCTTGCAATTGGTCTAGGCATGTGGATTGCCCTCATAATGGCGTTTAATGTTTGGTTCATTATTTGGCCCAACCAAAAACGTGCTCTCGGTATTGTGACTGTTGACGCAGATACGAAAGCTAAATCTGCACGTACTGCAATGTTAACTTCACGTATTAATACTGTTTTATCAATCCCCATGCTGTATTTAATGGTGGCTCAGCAGAATTTGGGTCTTTAAAATCTATCGAAATTAAAATCCAGCCCGCACTGCGGGCTGTTTTTTAAGCATCGCCTTCAAATTGATACAAGCGCCCTGGGTTCTCACTTAGAACCTGCCTGCGTATCGTTGGGTCTGGTACCCACTCTTGAAGTAAATCGACAAGATCCGCATCATTTGGCATTACCCCCTTGACCATCACATGGGGCCAATCCGTACCCCACACCACTTGCCTTGGATTGGCTGCGATTAAGGCATGCGCGAAGGGATTGGTATCGGCATAAGGGACTCTTTTCTCCAATGTGATTCGATAAGGGCCTGTAAGTTTGACCCAAGCACGCTCCTCACGCATCAGTGATAACAGGTTTTGAAATCCACGATCTTTGACGCCGAGATTTGTTTTTAGATATCCAAGATGTCCTAGAACAACTGGGACCGGGAAATTCGATAAGAGTTGTGCGAGATCCGGGAACTCATTAACGTGCATCAGAAATTCTAAATGCCAGCCAAAGGGTGCAATCTTATTTGCTAATGCGGACAATTGGCTAATTGGTAGAACACCTTTAGCCTCAGCAAGATCCACAATATTACAGCGCGCCCCACGAATTCCCGCAAGATGAAGATCTTCTAATGCTGTATCGCTAATATCCCAATCCACCACTGCGACTCCCCGAAAGCGCGATGGATTTTTTTGTATCGCTGCAAGCAGTGCGCGATTATCCGTTCCATAAATACTGGGTTGGACCAATACCGAGCGTTGAACCCCAAGACTATCCAGTAGTGCCTCATAGTGGGAAAGCAAGGCATCTGGTGGGGTATAGATCCGATTTGCTATGTAGGGATACAGCGACTGAGGCCCACAGATGTGCGCATGACAATCGGTTGCATTCTTACAAAGAACGAGACCAGGCTTTTTGAGGGCCTGGTCTGGTGCTTGGCAAAGGGGTGCGTTATTGAGGTTCAATCCCAGCGTCTTTGGCAATCTTGGTGTACTTGCTGATTTCACTACGAACAAATTTTTCAGTTTCGGCAAGATTCATTGGTTTAATGGTGATGCCTGCTTTGGCATATGCCGATTTCACTTCAGAGTCCCCTAGGGCACGATTGATATCGGTATTGAGCTTTTGCAAGATCGCTTGTGGTGTGGCTGATGGAGCCCAGACGCCAACCCATAAACCAATATCAAAACCTGAGAATCCTTGTTCGGCAATAGTTGGAATAGTAGGGGCAGCCTCGGCACGGCTCGCACTAGTTACGCCTAAGGCACGAACTTTGCCACCCTGGATCTGTGAAATGGCAGTTTGTAATGGAGCCATGTAGTAGGCGGTACGTCCAGCAATGGTTTCCTGAATCGCCTCAGGAGATCCTTTGAAGGGAACGTGCAGCATCTTAATGCCAGCGGTTTGATTGAAATACTCGGCGGCTAAATGGGTTGAACTACCGACCCCTGCGCTCGCAAATGGAATATCACCTGGTTTCGCTTTGGCGGCATTGATTAAATCTTTGAGAGTTTTGTAAGGACTCTCAGCAGACACAATCAGCGCATAGGGGCTACTGCCCAAAATATTGACATCGGTCAGGTTCTTCAGGTCATAAGGCAGTTTTTTATAAATCGCAGGATTGGCGGCATAGGATGCCGATTGAACCAAAAGGGTGTAACCATCGGGTTCAGAGTTCACCACCACACCAGTACCTAGTAAGCCACCAGCACCGGGACGGTTTTCAATAATGACGGGCTGCTTCCAGGTTTCCGCAAGACTTTTGGCAACAATGCGACCAGCAATGTCAGCGCCCGATCCAGGCGTGAGGGGCACAACCATTTTGACGGTTTTATTGGGGTAATTGGCTGCGGCGCTTTGCGCTTGAATTGGCAGACTCAATGCCCCAGTAAATGCAAGCGCAGTAGCAGTAATGAGGTATTTTTTTAATACGAATTTGCATAATGTCTCCTTTTTATTATGACTGCTTAAGTACTATGCCACAGAATCTAAAAATCCCCGTAAGGCATTATTAAATTCAGTCGGTTTCTCAATGTTTGATAGGTGCGCAGCTTGATTAATAGTGACTAATGAGGACTGAGTAATTAATCGATGCAGCACGGTAGATTGCTCATAGGTACAAGCTGGATCTTGCATGCCCAATAAAATTAATGTTGGGGCTTTTATTTTTAAGAGCATCGTCGATTGCGCCATATCCCGAACCGCACTGGCGCAGCCCAAATAGCCTTCCACGGGTGTCGCCAGAATCATTTTTCTTACTCGTTCAATTTGATCTGGCTCGCGTTCAATAAAGTCGTTTAAGAACCAACGTTTGATGGTTCCATCCACGAGACCAGCGATCCCTTGTGATCTCGCAATGGCAAAACGCTCCTCCCACATGCTGCGCAGAGGCATCTCGCTTGCGGTATCACATAGACTTAGCGATAGAACACTCTCTGGATAGTTAGCGCCAATGTATTGGCAAATCATGCCCCCCATGGAGAGGCCTGCAAAATGCGCCTTCTTAATTTCCAGAGCGCGCATCAGGGAAATTAAGTCTTCCGCTAGAAGGGAGATGCTATAGGGACCCGGGGTCACTTCACTTTGCCCATGACCGCGAGTGTCGTAACGGATCACTCGATAACGGTCAGTGAGCGCAGGCAGGGTGCGATCCCACATTTCGATGCTTGACATCAGACTATTGCTTAAAAAAATCGTTGGACCATTTTCTGGGCCGTCAATTTGATAAGCCATCTTCATTTGGTTAGCGTTAATAAACTGTCTCATCTCGATATCTCCTTGAGACGCTATTTTTACACTAATAAATCCGAACTTCTCCAGTAGGGCGATTTTTAAAGCGTTTATGAACCCAATAGTATTCAGCGGGACGCAGACGAATTGTATTTTCAAAGCATTGATTGAGACGAGCAGCATCAGCTTCTTCATCATCGCTTGGAAATGACTCAAGAGCTTTACCGATATGGCAAATATATCCAGAGTAATCAGGATTAAGAGTCGTTTGCATAATGCAAACTTCGGCACCGCTGAGTTTGGCTAAACGTGAAATCGCGGTGATCGTATTGGTTTGAACTCCAAAGAATGGAACAAATACCGAGTCTTTGACACCAAGATCGATATCAGGTGCGATGAAAACAAAATTACCATTTTTAATTTCTCGAACCGTTTCGATGAGATGCCCTTGCCTTGGAATGGATCTTCCACCAAAGCGACCGCGCCACTCGATGATCTTTTGATCAAAAAATGGATTTTTCATCTTTTGGTACAGGGTTACTCCGCGTGGCCAATCCATTTTCTCGGCTAGAGCACACAAAGCTATACCACCTTCAATGCCTACAAAATGGGGGTTGACCAAAATGCGGGGCTTTCGATCCCCTAATTCAATTTCAGAATTAATCTGAATCATTTCATTGATCTGAGCGGGGGTGCCAAGCCAAATCCGACTGCGTTCCAAAATACTGCGCCCAAATAATTGCCAATGTTGCAAAGCCAACACCTCAATTTCTTTAGCAGATAGTTTTGGAAAACAAAGACGTAAGTTAATTAAGACCACGCGCTGACGATCGCTTGGTATATGGGCGACGATCCATCCTAAACCACGACCCAGTTGAATAATCCATGCATATGGAAGGATTAGGACAAAGCGTAACAGTAATACTAAGAGGTGATTAAAAAAGGTTTGCAAATAACTCCTTGTGAGCTATCACTATATACCTGAACAAAGACCTTACGAGCGGTGACGTAAACTAATTGAATGAAACAAACCGTATTACGAATTCTATGGGTTTTAACTGGGGCAAGTGTGGCGCTGTTTCTGGCCTTGCATGTGGTTCGTCCACAGGATTCCACCTTATTACTCGCATCATTAGGTGGTTCCACCCTGTTCCTATTTGGTCTAACAACCTTGCCGCCAACTCAGCCCAGAGCTCTATTTGGTGGACATCTACTATCTGCCTTCATTGGAGTGATCTGTTATCAAGTCTTTGGCGATTCAACTTGGGTGTTGGTCGTATCAGTACTTATTACGATCGCGGTGTTATTGCTAACGAAGACAGTGCATCCGCCCGCAGGAGCCAACTCCTTGATTATGATTCATGCGCATGCTGGTTTTATGGATATTTGGACCCATGTTCTGCTGGGC
>VGIH01000012.1 GCA_016867965.1 Betaproteobacteria bacterium
CAAATATGGCAGCTACTGCGTAGTGCCGTATACACGCGGTGAAGAGGTGTCTCGTCCCTTTGAGGATGTGCTCACTGAAATTGTTGGTCTAACTGAGCAGGGTGTGAAGGAAATCACTCTATTGGGGCAAAACGTCAATGCCTATCGCGGGCTCATGGGCCAAACTTCTGAGATAGCTGATTTTGCCTTGCTTCTTGAGTACATGTCTGAGATCCCAGGTCTGGAGCGCATTCGGTTTACCACCAGTCACCCCAAAGAATTTAACCAACGCCTCATTGATGTTTATGATCGCGTCCCCCAGTTAGTCAGTCATTTACACCTTCCCGTGCAGCATGCCTCGGACAAAATTTTGTCGGCCATGAAGCGTGGCTATACGAGCTTGGAGTTCAAAAGCATTATTCGTAAAATGCGTTTGGTTCGCCCCAAGCTCTCGCTGTCGAGTGATTTCATTGTTGGCTTTCCCGGGGAAACCGAGGCTGATTTTGAGAAGCTGATGGATATGGTGACTGAACTTCAATTTGATAACAGCTACTCATTCATCTTCAGCCCTAGGCCTGGTACTCCCGCAGCTAATCTTGAAGACGATACGCCTTATGAAATTAAGTTAAAACGTTTGCAGCGTTTAATTGCCCAAATTGATTCACAAGCGCTGACAGTCAGCCAAGCAATGCTAGACAACCATGAGCGGGTCTTGATTGAAGGCTTAACGCGGGATAACGCACACCTTCTAGGACGTACCGAAAACAATCGCGTGGTTAATATCATCATCCCTAAGGGTGATTCCGATCAAAGCGCAGTCGATCAATGGATTGGGCAAATGCTCGAGGTTAAAGTCACCGAGGTTCTAAAGCACACCCTACGCGGTGAAATTGTTCATTCTTTCGTCTAATTTGATTAATGCGCCGAACCCTTAGCCTTGATCTTCAGTTTGCTACGCAAGCCTTACAAAACCAGGTTTTAGCTATTGTGAGCATGGCGCAAATCCGTAAATGGGTTGGAGCCTGTTTTCAAAATAATGCGACACTCACGATTCGTTTTGTCAATAAAGCTGAGGCTCATGACCTTAATTTATTTTTTCGGGGCTTTGATAAGCCCACCAATGTCCTCACCTTTTCCTACCCAACTCAAGGGAAATCGATTGAAGCAGACATTGTTTTATGTTTACCAATTCTGCGCGCAGAAGCTAAAGAGCAACAAAAGTCACTCGTGGCACACCTAGCCCATCTTTTGATTCATGGCTGCTTGCATGCGAAAGGCTATGATCATTTAAAGCCAAATGATGCCAAACAAATGGAAGCGTTTGAGATCAAAATCTTACAATCGCTTAGTTATCCAAATCCCTACTAAAAATGAACATTGTGATCGACTGTCATAAAAATGTTTTATGCTGTCTGTTAATTTATGTCAAATAGCCTGATTGATCGCCTAAGCGCGTTTTTTTCTGACCAGTCTTCTGATCCCAAAGCGCAGCGTAAAGAGCTGATTGAAACGCTTCGTAAAGCCCAAGCCGGTGGGCTCATGGATGCCGATGCGCTTTCCATGATCGAAGGAGTATTTCAGGTTGGCGAATTATCCGCTCGCGATGTGTTGTTGCCTCGCGCCCAAATTGACTGGATTGATATCAATGCTCCCTTGTCGCAAATCATTGCGGATGTGGTCAAAACTGGCCACTCGCGCTTCCCAGTCTATGAAGGCAGTCGAGATCAAGTGATCGGTATTCTGTTAGCCAAAGATCTTTTACGCCATTTCACTGAAAAAGATTTTCAGGTTCGTGACTGGCTACGGCCCGCTGTTTTTATTCCTGAGTCAAAACGCTTAAGCGTCCTTCTCAAAGACTTTCGTAATAATCGCAATCATCTGGCCATTGTGGTTGACGAGTACAGTGGCGTGGCTGGAATGATTACGATTGAAGATGTAATTGAGCAAATTGTTGGCGACATCGAGGATGAGCATGACATCGATGAGGAATCTGACAACATCACCGTCTTAAAAAATGGTGATTATCGAATCAAAGGCATGACCGAGCTTGAGCAGCTTAATGAAGAGCTAAAGACGGACTTTTCAGCAGAGGACGTGGAAACCGTGGCTGGGCTGGTGATTCAGCATTTAGGTCGAGTGCCAAAATTTGGCGAGCGGGTTCGTATTGATGGTTTTGAATTTGAAGTGCAGCGTGCCGACCCCCGTCAAGTGCATATTCTTTTGATGCGTCGCATTGCACCCTCCAACGCTTCTGCTACCGAATCGTAATTGCAAAGTAGTCGACAGGCCAATTCGATTATTTACAGCGCCTTACTTGTTTTTTTAGGGGTTCTTTTAGCGGTCGCGAGTGAACTTCCCTTTAGTGGTTACTTTCAAATTCCTTTATTTGCTTACGCTCTATACCTATTAGATCGAAGCAGTGAATCGAGATTGGGCCAAGTGTTTCGCGATGGATTCTTACTTGGTCTGGGTTATTTTGTGCCCGCTCTTTGGTGGATTTTTATTAGTCTTCACGATGTCGGTGGAATGACAGTATGGTTATCAAGCCTTGCAGTTCTTGCTCTAGCCAGTCTAATGGCAGTCTATTTTGGATTAGCCAACCTCATTGCAAAGCAAATTGCTCATTCTGCGTGGCGATCCCTGGCGATTCCTGCTGCATGGGTACTAACTGAATATTTGCGAGGTCAGATGTTTACTGGCTTTCCATGGATGGGATTTGCCGAGTCGCAAGTGAATGGTCCATTTGCAAATATCGCACCCTACTTGGGTGGCCTAGCTTGTACCTTTTTATTTATCTGGGCCGCCCTGCAATTGAGCAAGCCCCGGCTACGAAATATCGCTGGCGTAGTGGGAGTGGTTGCAATTGTCCAGGTTTTGGGAGTTTGGTCGTTCACCAGCCCCAAAGACTTACCCATCTCAGTGCGATTGATTCAGGGGAACTTTGAACAAAGCCTCAAATTTAATCCGACTGAGATACTGAAACAAATCCATTTTTATCGGGATCAAATTATTAAAGCCCCAGCCGATTTAATTATTGTCCCTGAGACTGCATTTCCCTGGCCTGAGACGGACATTCCCAATCAGTCAATTGAACGTATTCAAATGTTTGCAAATGAGACAAATAGCAATGTATTACTTGGCTTAATTGGCAAAAGCGCAAAAGGCGATACTGCGGTTCAGTACTCCAATCGAGTCAGTGGCTTTTCGAACCAACAGCCCATCTACCACTACGACAAATTCCACTTAGTTCCTTTTGGTGAATTTATACCTCCAGGCTTTCAATGGTTTGTGGATGCATTTAAAGTGCCGATGAGTGACTTTGCAAGGGGATCGATTGATCAAGCACCATTTTCGATCCGCCCCGGCGCTAATCCAGATCGTCCGCTTTATGCGGCCATCTCAATCTGCTATGAAGATATTTTTGGCAATGAAATCGCTACCCGAATTCGTAATAGCCGAGAACCAGTTAATCTTTTAGTGAACGTTACGAACTTGGCTTGGTTTGGCCAATCGCAAGCCCCCATGCAGCAACTGCGCCTCTCCCAATTACGCTCTCTCGAAACCGGTCTACCCAGTTTACGCGCTACCAATACCGGGATCACCGCCGTGATTGATCAGCGCGGCAGAGTTGTAGCAAGCCTTTCGCAATTTGTTCAAGGCGAACTGGATATTCGAGTGCAAGCCTTTGAAGGACAGACGCCTTATGTGACTTGGGGCAACTGGCCGATTTTGATCTGGGTTGTTTTTGCTCTGGGGATTGGTTATTGGCGCAGATCGCAACCGAACTGATTTTTTAACAAGTCCTTGGTTTGCCGAGTAAAATCAAGGTCTTATCTAAAAAATCATTGTGTCGCATGCTAACGTTTCAACAAATTATTCTCAAACTTCAAGATTATTGGGACCAACAAGGTTGTGCGCTGTTACAGCCCATCGATCTCGAAGTTGGAGCCGGCACCTCGCATACAGCCACTTTTTTACGAGCCATTGGTCCTGAGCCATGGAAAGCAGCCTATGTTCAGCCCTCACGACGTCCCAAAGATGGTCGTTATGGTGAAAACCCAAATCGTTTACAGCACTACTATCAATACCAAGTGGTATTAAAACCAGCGCCTGCCAATATTTTGGATTTGTATTTGGGCTCTTTAAAAGCCTTGGGGCTTGATCTAAAGCAAAACGATATTCGTTTCGTGGAAGACGACTGGGAGAACCCAACCTTAGGGGCGTGGGGCCTTGGCTGGGAGGTTTGGCTCAATGGGATGGAAGTGACTCAGTTTACGTATTTTCAGCAAGTGGGTGGCTTGGATTGCAAACCGGTATTGGGTGAAATTACCTACGGAATAGAACGCTTAGCGATGTACTTGCAAAACTGCTCCAATGTCTTTGATCTAGTCTGGACAGAGGGCGTAAGCTATGGTGATGTGTATCACCAAAATGAAGTAGAGCAGTCACGCTATAACTTCGAGCACTCCAATACAGACTTTCTGTTTGCAAACTTTAATCATTTCGAGAGTGAAGCAAAGCGCTTAATGGAGCATGCGCTTGCACTGCCAGCGTATGAAATGGTTTTAAAAGCAGCCCATACCTTTAATCTTCTCGATGCCCGTGGGGCTATCTCCGTAACGGAACGTGCTGCCTATATTGGTCGTATTCGTAATCTGTCGCGCTTAGTCGCGCAAGCGTATTACGAGTCACGTGAACAACTAGACTTTCCTATGTTGCAAAGTAAAGCGCATTAAGGCATTGATCTTCATATGAACCACCCTCCCTTACTGCTCGAATTATTTACCGAAGAACTCCCACCAAAATCACTCAAACGGTTGGGCGAATCCCTTTCGCAATCAATTTACGAAAGTTTAAAGAAAGCCCAGTTGCTATGTGCCAGTAGTACTTATCAGTCATTTGCCAGCCCAAGACGTTTAGCAGTGCTGATTAGCGATGTTTTAGATCAAGCGCCCGATTATCCGGTGCGCGAGAAACTCTTGCCACTCTCCATTGCCTTTGATGCACAAGGTAAACCCAGTCAAGCGCTTACAAAAAAGTTAGTGAGCTTGGGTCACCCCGATACCCCGCTCGATCAATTGGAACGTAACGGTGAAGGTAAAAATGAGGCGCTCTACTTAAATACGATTGCTACAGGTGCACGCCTTGAATCGGCCTTACAACAGGCTTTGATTACTGCCATTCATCACTTACCAATTGCAAAAATGATGCATTATCAAATTACAGTACCGTCTGGAGCGATTGAAGAGGTTCAATTTGCTAGACCCGTACACCGCATTATTACTCTTCACGGATCAAAGACACTTGCAATCCATGCTTTGGGGATTGGTGCCAGTAAGCAAACCGAGGGGCATCGTTTTTTATCTTCCGGGATGATTACTATTCGTGATGCGCAGCAGTACGAGTCCCAACTCGAAAGTGCTAAGGTGATTGCATCGTTTGGTAAGCGCCGTGCTTACATTGAGTCTGAGTTACAAAAGGCTGCCAAGGGCTTGCGGGTCCTAATGCCAGATGCTCTTTTGGATGAGGTCACCGCCTTGGTGGAGTATCCGGCGATCTACAGCTGCGAGTTTGATCCTGAGTTTTTAGAAGTTCCTCAGGAATGCTTAATTTTGACAATGCAAACCAATCAGAAATACTTTGCCTTAACTAATCAAGACGGCAAGCTAAGCAATCGTTTCCTCATCGTCTCGAATATACAAACGGATCAACCAGAGTCAATTATTTCCGGGAACGAACGCGTTATTCGCCCCCGTTTGGCGGATGCCCGCTTCTTTTATCTTCAAGATCAGAAACGTACTTTGGAATCGCGCATTCCTGATTTAGCCAAGGTGATTTATCACAATCAATTAGGAAATCAGCTCCAACGCTCAGAGCGAGTCCGAGCATTAGCCAGTGCAATTGCTAGCAGCCTAAACCAAGCTGGATCACAGCTTAAGCTTCAAGAGGTTGACCGTGCCGCACAACTCGCTAAAGCTGATCTATTAACGGATATGGTTGGCGAGTTCCCTGAACTACAAGGGGTCATGGGGCGTTACTACGCCTTGGCGAATCATGAAGCACCGGATGTCGCTGCCGCGTGTTACGAACACTATCTCCCCCGATATGCTGGGGATTCCCTACCGCAAACCTTAGTGGGAACCGTATTGGCGATCGCCGATAAGTTAGAAACTATTATTGGGATTTGGGGTGTAGGTCTTGCTCCCACGGGCGATAAAGATCCCTACGCTTTGCGTCGTCATGCCTTAGGGATTTGCCGTCTGCTATTGGAAAAGAATCTACCGCTCAATCTCAAGCAACTGATTGGACTTGCGAAGCAGCTATTTTCAAATCTGGCTTTGAAGGTTGAGATTGATGAAGAAGTTATCTATCAGTTTATTCTGGATCGATTAAAAGCATACTTAAAAGATCAAGTGATTGAAGGGGCTGCCTTTAGTTCCGCAGAGATTGATGCGGTACTAAGCACCCATCCAGATAGAATCAACGATCTGATTGCACGCTTGTTGGCAATTCGCGCTTTTAATCAGCTGCCCCAAGCAAATTCGCTTGCCAGTGCCAATAAGCGAATTAGCAATATTCTGAAAAAAGTAGAAGGTAAACCAAATACGGACATCAACCCGAGTTTGCTCTCCATTGCAGCAGAACAGCATTTATATGCCGCTCTTACAGAACTGCAGCCGCGCCTTGATCAACAGCTCCAAGCCCAACAGTTTTTTAATTTACTGCAAGATCTTGTCGCGCTTAGTGAGCCAATTGATCAATTCTTTGCGGATGTCATGGTGATGGATGAGAACATCGGGCTTCGCAATAATCGTCTTGCCCTGCTGCAACGTCTCCACCAACAAATGAATTTAGTCGCCGATATTGGCAAGCTTGCATGACAGTCAGAGTTGATAAGCTCATTATTTTGGATCGTGATGGAGTGATTAATCAAGATCGTGATGATTATGTCAAATCATGCGAGGAGTGGATCCCAATACCGAATAGCCTAGAGGCGATTGCATTACTTACTCAGGCAGGCTATACGCTAACCATTGCCACCAACCAATCAGGTATCGCCCGTGGGTATTACAGCCTCAGTGAGTTACATGCAATGCATCAAAAGATGATGGATTTGCTAAAACCACTGAGTGGCAGAATTGATAGCATTTTCTTTTGTCCTCATACCGATGCCGATCAATGCGACTGTCGTAAGCCTAAACCCGGATTAATGCACCAAATTGCAAACCGTTATATAAAAAGCCCCGTAGACTCTGCGTTGCCATTAACCCATGTTCCGATCGTGGGTGATTCATTACGCGACCTACTGGCCGGGACAGCTCTTGGTGCAAGTCCGCACTTGGTCTTAACAGGAAAAGGTCGGGGCGTTAAAAAAGCTGAGTTACCTCCTAATACCCAGATCCATGCGGATTTAATGGGTTTTGCGCAATCGATCCTAACTCACCCATGATTTGGCTGCGCTCTCTTCTTTTTTTTATTAGTCTAATAACGTACACGACGGGCTATGCGGTTTTTTGCTTAATTATTTTTCCATTTATAAACGAACACACCCGCTATCGCATCATTCAGTTCTGGGGTCGAAGTATTATTTTTTTCCTGCAATTCTTTTGTGGGCTTCGGTTTGAAGTTCTAGGAAAAGAAAATATTCAAGCAGTAATTGATCAGCCTGTCGTAATTCTCAGTAAGCACCAATCAGCTTGGGAAACGATTGCATTTTTACAGATCTTTCCTAAAGATCTCTGCTATGTGTTTAAACGGGAACTACTTTGGATTCCATTTTTTGGTTGGGTAATTGGTTTACTGAACATGATTCATATCAATCGCTCCGATACAGGTGGCTCTGCAATATCGGTTGCTAATCAAGGTAAAGAACGCTTAAAGGCCGGTAAGTGGATGATTTTATTTCCAGAGGGTACCCGTACGCCCGTTGGATCCCATAAGCCTTATCGCAAAGGTGGGGCCCGCTTAGCCGGACTCACGGGTGCAACCGTATTACCGGTCGCACATAATGCCGGGCGCTTCTGGCCACGAAATAGCTTTTTAAAATATCCTGGACTCATTACAGTCTCAATTGGACCGTCAATCCCCTCCCAGGGAAAATCTGGGGATCAATTACACGAGGCTGTAGAAACCTGGATCGAAGGTGAAATGCGGCGAATTGACCCAGCGGCTTATCAAGCCAAATAATCATTTTCCTGACAGTATCAACGCCCACTGAATATAACGCTCCACTGAAATATCTTGTGCACGGGCTTTTAACTCGACATCCGTGAGATTTAATTGCTCAGAAACACTTTGTAAATTACTACGAAGCATTTTGCGACGCTGGGAAAAAGCCATGGCCACAACCTGACTGAGCGTATCCCATTGCACTGATGTTAAAGAATAATCGACTTTAGGAATCATTCGAATCACCGCAGAATCTACTTTGGGTTGTGGCTCAAACGCAGTCGGTGGCACATCCATCAAGTAATCCACGTGGTACCTTGCTTGCAGCATGACCGATAAGCGGCTGAACTCCGAATCACCCACTGTTGCAGTGATCCGCTCAACCACTTCAGCCTGCAACATAAAGATTTGTTCATCGACCCATGGCGCAGCTGCAATCAGATGAAATAGTAAAGGCGATGAGATGTTATATGGCAGGTTACCAATCAAGGCACATCGCTCTTTCGTTAACTTAGCTTGCTTCGCCCAGCTCGCAAAATCAAATTGAAGGGCATCCCCCTCATGAATAAGGAGTCCGTCCAATCCCTCTCGCTGTTTTGCCTCTTGCCATGTATGAACAATGTCTCGATCAATCTCAAGAACTTCGAGTTTTTCAAGACGCTCAAGTAAGGGTCGGGTTAAGGCGCCTAATCCTGGACCAATTTCCAGAACGTGCATGCCGGGCGTTGGATTTAAGGCATTCACAATCGCAGTAATCACTCCCTGATCCATCAGGAAGTTCTGACCAAAGCGCTTACGAGCTCGATGCATCGTGATTCAATTTCGTGAGAGCCAACTCTCTGGCGAGTCTTAGAGCGGCAAACATACTGCGCCAATCTGCCTTACTCTGTCCGGCGATATCTAAGGCCGTGCCATGATCAACGGATGTTCGGATATAGGATAGACCCAAGGTGACATTCACCCCCTCTGTAAAGCTAGCAAACTTAAAGGGGGCTAGACCTTGGTCATGGTACATCGCTAAGACTGCATCAAAAGAATGCAAGCGATCAGCATGAAATAAGGTATCGGCTGGATAGGGTCCAGAAGCCAGAATTCCTTCACGTTTAGCAGCCTCAATCACAGGAATAATTACTTCAAGCTCCTCGCGACCAAGATGACCATCCTCCCCGGCATGGGGATTTAAGCCAGTCACCGCAATACGTGGCTTTGCAATACCAAAGCGCGCCTGTAAATCGTGCTGCATGATTTTGAGGGTGCTCAATAAAGACTCGAACTGGATGGCATCAGCAACTTGTGTAATGGGTAAGTGCGTGGTCGCAAGAGCGACGCGCAAGGTAATAGCCTGCCCTTTGCCAGAGAGGGCCTGGGGGATTTCGCCACAGAGCATCATGACAACTTGGTGCCGCTGATCGAGATCAGCTAAGAACTCGGTATGCCCAGTAAATGGCGATTGCGGTGTGTCTAAGATACTTTTTTGGACCGGTGCCGTAATTAATGCATGATGCTGGCCAACTCGACATGACTCGCTAGCTGCTCGAATGACTAAAAGTACGTACTGCGCATTGGCTGAATCCAGAACACCAAATTTCGGTGGATTTTTTAAAGGTGTATGCGAAATTTGGATTTGGGGCGGCAATGCCTCATGTGCAAATAACTGCCGATCGCCAAATAGGCTAATTTCCACATCCGAGTGGGCTGCGACAAAGGCTTTGGCAGCCGCTAGTGAAACTTCGGGGCCAATACCTGCAGGCTCTCCAGTACTAAGTGCGAGCTTAACGAACTTGCTCATCCAGATTCAAAATCTTGACAGTCGCCGTATCGCGCAATTGGCGTAACCAGTCTTGATAGGCTTGCTCGAACTTACGCTCTCGAATCGCAGCTCGCGCAAACTCACGCTGCTTCTCAACCGTTAATTGCGCATCGCGCCGCTCTAGTACTTGAATTAAATGCCAACCAAATTCGGTTTTGACTGGATCGCTAACTTCACCAATTTGTAAGCGATTCATGGCAATCTCAAATGGGGGGACCAACTCACCAGGACCCATCCAACCTAATAAGCCACCGTTCGGGGCCGAGCCATCTTCCGAGAACTTCTTTGCCAATGACTCAAAATCAGCGGTCTTAGCCCGAATTTGATCGCGATAACCTTGAAGGCGTCGCTCCACATCCGCGTCCTGCAATCCTTGACGCTGACGAATCAAAATATGCCGGGCTAGCGTTTGCGTAACAATCATATTCTGTGGAGTGAGATCCGCAGGATTGGTATTACTGGTTGCAGCGCGCGCACCTGAACCACCAGCACGTCGATCCATTACCTTCAATACATGAAAGCCGGCCGGGCTTCGCACTACCGATGGTGCAACCTGGCCAGGACCAAGATTGCGAACTGCCTCAACAAAAATTTGAGGTAAACGATCTTGGGTTCGATAGCCAAGATCCTGAAACTTAATGCGAGAATTTTCTTTATTGGCTTGTGCACCTAGTTGCATAAAATCAGCATCGCCACGCGCCTCTTTTAATAGGGTCTCAGCGCGTTTTCTGGCATCAGCCTGAGCACTGGGGCCTGCCCCTTCTTCCACCGGGATAAAAATTTGAGTAACCGCAATCTCTTCAGGACCCGAGCCTGATGCTGTCGGCTCTGATCCGCGACGCTGCATCTGCTCAACAATAAAGTTATCGATTTCTGCATCCGAGATCTTTATTTGTGAATCAACCTCTCGCTCCCGTAAACGGGCTTTAAGAACATCCTCACGGAGCAGTTCACGATAGCGCTGAAAACTCATACCTGATTTAGTGACCGTCTCCCGAAATTCATTGAAGGTCAACTTATTCCGAGTTGCAATATCTTCAATAATCTTATTGAGCTCTTTTTCATTTACAGCTAAACCAGTTTGCTCCGCTTCTTGAATTTGAATTTTCTCCAAGATCAAGTTTTCCAGTACTTGCTTCCGTAACTCGTCACCCTCTGGTAGTTTTTTTCCGCCAGCTGGTGCTTGCTTTTGAATCGAAGCAATTCGATCATCAATCTCTTTGCGCGTTACAACCCCAGTATTGACAACGGCTACGACTCCATCAATATTGATGATCTTCGGTTCATTGCCAGAGGGATTGCTTTGTGCGCCCAAAGACTGACTAAATAACAGTCCTAAAAACCCAAATGCCATTAAATAACTGGCCATGCTGAACTTATGGGATGAATCACAAGACAAAATCATTATTGATAATTTTCGTAGGGCGAAGGTGGCAAAGGTTTAGCGATTGGCTGGTAACCAGGAACGTTTAAGCGCATCACATCAACTGGGTTATTTCCAACGCTCGCAAAACCTCTAAATTCTAATTGAAAAAGGACTTGGGTAGTGGTGATCTGGGAGGTGTTTCGGGCTTGTGAGTATGCAAAGCGTGCGGTCCAACAGTCTGCGTCATACTGCAATCCCACAAGAGTATTAAGGGTCTTAGCAGTTAATGCATCGTATCCCCAACGACCTAACAAGCGATATTTTTTGAATACTGGCCACTCACCAAATGCATTGTATTGGTCGGTCTGAGTGACCCCCGAGTTTGTACCATCGGTTGGTGGATTCCAAACATTACGATACGCAAAATTGAGGCTACGTCCCGGGGTGGGTCGCCACCCTGCGCCAACACTGCTTTGTACAAAGCGATTGAGCTGCGTGTTGTACTGTCCAAATAAATCAACGTTAAAGTTCCCTAACAGTCGAATCGTACTTGCTCCCAAGGTGTCTGAGTATCGGGTTGGATTTTGGATCGTACCGTTTAGACCAACTCGTTGACCAGTGAAATCCTTGCGCTGCGCCAGGGTCACTGTGGCACGCTCTGCACCCGTATTCGTTTCTAAAACACGGCTGGTCAAGCCCATCGTTAGTTTGTTATTGTCTGCGACCCGGTCATTACCCACAAAGGTGTTCTCACTAAATATTTGAGTAATACCAAAGCCCGCATCTGCAGTATCAAAGAGCGGCGTCTGTGCCTGACTTTGGAATGGCGTGTACACATAAAAGGCCCGCGGCTCCATGGTCACAATCATGTCTCGTCCAAAAAAGCCTTTCATTTCGGTTGCATCACGCTCAAATGCCAAACCTGAATCCAAACTAAGGGTTGGTAAAGCGAAGCCTTGGACTGGAGAGTTGGGCTGACCAATCGGGTATAAGGTGCTATTTGCTAATGAGCCTGAATATTGATTGGCTTGAAAACTAAGTTTTGGCTTTAAGTAATATGCGGGCGTAATTTGTGGCAAGGCAATACTGCCTCGAATCACGGTTCGATCGGCCTGACTAAATGCTCCACCCTGCGGCATGCCGGAGGCTGGAGCATATAGATTTTTGGTGTTGTATGAAAAGCGGGTGAAGTCGGCTCCAAAAGTAATATCAGGCCCCCTTGAAAAAGCTCCTACATAAGAACCAGGTGAGTTCAGATTGCCGCGATTACTATAGTTTGCAGTCACCTGAGGCAGAATGTTATATGGGGATACAACCGTGGCAGTTGGGTCTGGCTGCAAAGTCTGAAAGGTCAGCGCTCGTGCTGTGAAATTCCAGTTTTTGATGCCGCCATAATTTGTACCCACCTCTTGCCGAAACTGATTCGTAACAGCCCCACCAATGCCATACGAAAAATCGATCGGGTAGAGACTATCCGATACCTTACTGACATTGGCGTAACCATTCCATGCTCGGCCCAACATTTGACGCTGTTGCCAATAGTACTTCCAGCGATCACGTCCTAAAATTTTGTCGTAGTTCATGAACTGCCCACTTAGGGTTCCTGAGTACTTTGGATCGATGTAACGAAAATCACCGCCAAGTAACGTACCGCGGTGGTTCATGAATCGAGGTGTGATCGTCAAATCACGATTCGGTGCAATATTGACGTAATACGGCTGCGCAATATCTAAACCATTATTCGAGTTGTAACCAATCACAGGTGACAGTAACCCCGAACGACGTTGATTTGAAGTGGGCAGACTAAAGTATGGTGCGTATGCAATTGGTATATCAAAAAACCGCATCACCCCATTGCGACCCGTCATCTGCTTTTGTTCTTGATCAACCTCAATCTGACTGGCCGTGAAATACCAATCTAAATTGTCCGGACTACAGGTGGTATAGGTGGCTTTATCGAAGATAAATACATCGGCTGACTCAATCGTTAACTTATTTGCTTGACCACGCCCGCGCACATCCCGAAGCTCGTACTTCGGTTTATCCATCTCGCCTTCGCGCGCATCGACCTTAAAGCGAGCACGAGGTCCTAAGAATTGAGTGGTTCCCTTAATTAATTCAACATTACCAATTAAATTTGCAATATCCGTATTGGGGTCATAATTAATTTCATCGGCTTTAATGACAGTGTCATTGCGCCGAATTTGAGCGCGCCCCTTCAAGTTCATTTGACGATCAACTACTCCATCGATTTCATCACTGAATGAGAAAGTCAATGCTTCACTGTCTGGAATTGGTTTACCTACTCGCAATTGGTCGTCTAACTTTAGAACCGTTACTTCGGCACGACTAGGAACTAAGATTGATTGAGGTAATGTTCCGACGGGTAGTGGTCGCGGTGGCTCACCAATCGGAACGGGTGCTTGCTTTTGTAATTCCTGCTGTGTCTGATTTTGTTGTGGTGATGGCAGTAATGGTGAAATAGTATTAACAACTGAGCCTAAGTTTTGCGCCTTCAATGGCATGGCTAGCATCAAAAGACCGAGTAATAGACCCCTGCCCAGGATCACGTACGGGGTCTTTAAGGTTGCAAGATAGGCGCTGATGCCGGCGCGAAGGCGATAATGACTCATGGATCCAGACAGCCTTATTATACGAATCGATCATGCCTGACAATCGCTTAATTCAAATGAATCAATGGCTTGATAGCCTAAAAAGCCGCTGGGGGCTTCAGCCCGCTAGTTTGGCTCCCGCTTCTGCAGATGCCAGCTTTCGACGTTACTTCCGAATTTCCAGCTCCCACCCACAATACCCCAGCCTCATTGTGATGGATGCCCCACCGGATAAGGAGACAGTATTACCCTTTATTCAGGTCGCCAATCTCATGAAAGAAGCTGGACTTCATGTACCCCTTGTTCTTGAGAAAGACCAAGAAAAAGGGTTCCTACTGATTAGTGATCTTGGAAACAAAACCTACCTGAGCGTCCTATCCCCCAGTAATGCGAAAGTACTTTATCGAGACGCTAGCCAAGCACTAATTCAAATGCAGAGCACGAGTCGTGAGGGAGTGTTACCCCCCTGTGATGATGCAACCCTCCAGCGCGAGCTAGATCTATTTGATGCGTGGTATTTGAAACGCCATCTTCAATACACGCTAAGTGATGAAGAAAGTAATCAACTACACACAATCTTTCACTTGATTAAAGAAAATAATCTTTCACAAACGCAAGTGTATGTTCACCGTGATTTTCATTCGCGCAATCTTATGCATTGCTCATCAAATAATCCTGGGGTTTTAGATTTTCAAGATGCTTTGTATGGGCCAATTACGTATGACATCGTTTCTTTGTTACGCGATGCATACATTGAATGGACAGAGGATGAGGTACTTGATTTTTTAATTGAGTATTGGGAAATTGCACGCGCTGCAGGTTTGAGAGTTCCTCCTGATTTTGCAGACTTCTATCGTGATTTTGAATGGATGGGTCTGCAGCGACACTTAAAAGTCTTAGGTATCTTTGCGCGCTTGTACCACCGAGACGGCAAAGCAAATTACTTAAATGACATTCCCTTAGTTCTCAAATACACGCGTGCGGTTGCAAGCCGTTACAGCTGCTTTAAGCCACTGCTGCGAATTTTGGATCAAGCACAAAGGTAATCGTCTTAAACTGTCCACTATCGATGACTGCACAGCATCTTCCTTGTCTTCTATTAGCGGCCGGTCGTGGGGAGCGCATGCGGCCATTAAGCGACCATACACCTAAACCACTATTAAAGGTGAAGGGCAAGTCATTACTAGGTTGGCATTTGGAATCGCTCCAGCAGGCTAACATTCAAAATGTCGTGATCAATCATGCTTGGCTAGGTGAGCAAATCGAGACCGCTTTAGGGAATGGTCATGACTATGGCTTATCTATTCAGTACTCTCCGGAGATAACTGCCTTGGAGACAGCCGGGGGAATCTGCCAGGCACTGCCCATTCTTAATCCGAATGATTTCTTTCTAGTAATGAATGGGGATATCTTTTGTCCTAATTTTCCAATCTCAGAATTGATTAAACGTGGCGAACAACTCCGCACTCAAGAGCAGTTTTTAGCACATCTGATTTTGGTACCCAATCCACCGCATCACCCCACCGGTGACTTTTATCTCGATGGCAGCATCGTACGCGGAGAGGAGAACCTGAACGCTCATTGTCCAAAACTTACTTTTTCAGGGATTGGCATTTACCATTGCCGCTTGTTTGATGGCTTAATTCGGGGGGAAAGTGCTAAATTAACCCCCATCTTACGCAGGGCAATGCTCAATAATCAAATCTCCGGTGAAAAATATTTGGGTTCGTGGCAGGATGTAGGTAGTCCCGAACGCCTTGCCGAACTAAATCGATCCTAAGAACTTAAAAATGAATCGTCCCAACCTGCAACATTCATTGATTAGCGCCTGCCAAAAGCGCCGCGGTCGCCTGGCTTCGATGATCCAGGCCAAAACGGGGGGTGGCGTTGTCATACTGGGGACGGCTCCGGAAAAAGTTCGCAATCGGGATAGCGACTTTCCCTATCGGCATGACAGCGACTTCTATTACCTCACTGGTTTTGAGGAGCCTTCGACTACCTTAGTGATGCTTGTTTCAAAGTCGAGCTATGAGACTCACCTCTTTTGTCGGCCCAAAGATCTCGAACGCGAGATTTGGGATGGATACCGCTTGGGCCCTCAAGAGGCACCTGCTCTTTTGCTGATGAATGCTGCCTACCCAAATTCAGAGTTAGACCAAAAACTACCCGACTTCTTAGCAGATCAAGATGCGGTATATGTCAAACTCGCTGCAGCCTCTGAAAACGATGCATCCTTACGCCATTGGATGAATACGGTCCGTCAGCGGGCCCGCACGGGTGTGAATGCCCCCGAGGTGTTTCATGACATTGAATCCGTCATCCATGAAATGCGTTTATTCAAAGATCCTGAAGAAATTGAGATCATGCGGCATGCGGCGGCAATATCTGCACAAGCCCATATTCGTGCCATGCGTTCTTGCAAGCCCGGGAAACGTGAATATCAATTGGAAGCTGAGCTGCTCTATGAGTTTCGTTACCATGGTGCAGAAAGTGTCGCCTACAACAGCATTGTGGCCGCCGGTGCGAATGCCTGCGTTCTGCATCACCGCGCAGGATCTGCTGAACTCTTCGATGGTGATTTATGTCTAATTGATGCCGGGTGTGAGCTTCATGGCTACGCCTCGGATATCACCCGAACCTTTCCAGTTAATGGACGATTTAGTAGTGCTCAACGTGCGCTCTATGACATCACGCTCGCAGCCCAACAAGCAGCAGTTAACGCGACTCGCCAAGGTCATTCATTTATCGATCCACACCAAGCAGCGGTTCGAGTACTGACTCAGGGCTTGATCGATGAAAAGTTAATCCGAATCGATGAAGTAGGCTCGCTCGATCAAGCGATTGAAACGGGAGCTTATAAGCGCTTTTACATGCACCGCACCAGCCATTGGTTAGGAATGGATGTCCATGACGTTGGATCGTATCGAGAACTGGATACTGTTACTCAACCAGGTACCGAAAGACCTTGGCGCACTCTTCAAGAAAATATGGTGCTCACCATTGAACCTGGTCTTTACATTCGTCCTGCGGAGGATATTTCTGAGGCCTTTTGGGATATTGGAATTCGGATTGAGGATGACGCCCTAGTCACTGCAAATGGTTGTGAACTCATCTCCCGTGGCGTCCCGGTTGATCCGCTTGAAATTGAGTCCATCATTAGGTCTTGATGAGTAAACCCATGAAGTCATCCCTTGCAGTGGTGGTTCAAGGCGGAGGTCCTGTGGGTCTCGCTTGCGCAGCGTGGCTTTTACAGAAAAACCCGCGCATTAATCTGATCTTGATTGATCGCAACCCAGAGGGTGATGAGCAAATCCAATCAGGCGATCAACGTGGTATTGCTCTATCGCATGGCAGTAAATTATTACTGGATACGATCAATGCTTGGCCATCTAATTGCCCTGCGATTCATCGAATTCACGTTTCTCAGGTCGGTCGCTTTGGTCGAGCTCTAATGACGCGCGAAGAACTGAGGCAGGATGCCCTAGGTCATATTAGTCGCTATCGTGATATTCATCTTACCCTTAGAAACGCGCTGCGAGCTCTGGGGGCCCATTCACCGAATTTTGTATGGCATCACAACGCGGATGAAAGCTTCAGTACGCCACCAGCTGCCTGCATCGTACATGCCGAGGGCGGGTTATTTAAGCAACAGGATTGGGTTGAGTCTGGCCGCGATTACCGTCAAGCTGCCCTGGTGGGAACTGTCGATGTTGAACATCCCATTGCCCATCAAGCATGGGAGCGCTTTACCAATGAGGGCCCGCTTGCACTGCTACCCTCGCATTTAGGCCCTCATACGCATAACCTGGTCTGGTGCGCCTCCCCGCAGTCAAGCGAGCGCCGACTCACCCTCAGTGATGATGCGTTCCTCAACGAACTAGAGCATAGTTTTGGTCAGCGTTTAGGCCGATTTACTAACATTGCTAATCGGCGTCTCTATGATCTGGGATTGAACTATCGCAAAGATATTTGTACGGGTCATGAGGTGTGGATTGGCAATGCCGCGCAGACCTTGCATCCGGTGGCTGGCCAAGGCCTGAATCTTGGCTTACGCGACGCTTACTTACTCGCCGAGAAACTAGCGGATCTCTTTAAGCAAACACGCGCGGTAATGCCTGATGCCGTGAAGGCCCAACTGCTTGAGTATGCAAAAAGCCGCCAAATCGATCGACGTGCGACTATTGGCATTACCGATTTCTTAGCTCGCGTGTTCACTTCGCCCTTATTGCCTATTCAGGTCTCACGCGGACTTGCACTGGGTGCTCTAGCCTGGTTACCTCCGGTAAAAGTGGCTCTCGCAAAACAAATGATGTTTGGTCGGCGCTAGGTTGCCTAAAAATTAAGCAGTTGAGTAGCTGATGTGGTACAGTGAAGCCTCTAGTTCTGATCCATTTCCCTCAGCATGCAAATCGGCCCCTACTCACTAGCCAACGCTCTTTTTGTTGCGCCAATGGCCGGTGTTACCGATCGTCCTTTTCGTCAATTATGTAAGAAATTAGGTGCAGGTTACGCAGTCTCGGAAATGATCGCTTCCAATGCCATGCTATGGAATAGTGAAAAAACTTTGAGGCGGGCCAACCATATTGGTGAGTTCAAACCCATCGCAGTACAAATTGCAGGAGCTGACCCAAACATGATGGTGCAAGCCGCTCGCCTAAATGTCGATCGTGGCGCTCAAATTATCGATATCAATATGGGTTGCCCTGCTAAAAAAGTATGCAATGTCGCCGCGGGTTCTGCCCTCCTAAAGGATCAACCTTTAGTACAGCAAATTGTGGAGTCCGTGGTTCAAGCTGTTGGAATTGGGCCTGATGCTGTCCCAGTAACTCTCAAAATTAGAACTGGCTGGGACCGTGAGCATAAAAACGCGCTAGAAATCGCAAAAATTGCGCAGGAGGCTGGAATTTCTATGCTAACGATTCATGGGCGAACCAGAGCGGATTTGTACCATGGTGATGCTGAATACGAAACGATTGCGGCTGTGAAGAGCCGTATTGGCATTCCAGTGGTTGCTAATGGTGATATCGACAGTCCCGAGAAAGCCAAGCAGGTTTTGCGCATCACTGGGGCAGATGCGCTCATGATTGGACGAACAGCGCAAGGTAGGCCCTGGATTTTTCGGGAAATTAATCACTATTTAAAAACGGGTGAAATCCTAGCTGCCCCACGGGTTCATGAAATTCAGGCAATCCTTAATGAGCACTTGCTAGATCATTACGCCTTTTATGGAGAGTACACGGGTCTACGAACTGCCCGTAAACACATTACCTGGTACTGCAAGGGCTTACGCAACTCGCATGCGTTTCGGCATCTCATGAACAGTGCTGAAGATTGCAAAACGCAACTACAACTCGTTAATGATTATTTTGATGAGATGAAGCTCCATTCTGATCATCTTTTATTTTTAGAAGCAGCCTAAATTACCTCCATGAAAAGTAATAAACATCCCGTTACGGAGTGCATTGAAATCAATCTGCAGCGCTATCTTGATGACCTCAAAGGCACCCCGCCCAATGACATTTATCAAATGGTACTTAGTGTGGTTGAAAAACCAATGTTAGAGCTGGTGATGGCGCATGCCAAACAAAACCAATCCCTAGCCGCTTCGTATTTAGGAATTAATCGCAACACCTTGCGTAAAAAACTAGTCGAGCACCGCTTAATCTAACTATGATTCGTACAGCCCTTCTCTCCGTATCTGATAAAACCGGTATTGTTCAGCTTGCCCAAGCGCTCCATACCCTAGGTATAAAACTGATCTCTACTGGGGGTACCGCAAAACTTTTAGCCCAAGAAGGGTTACCAGTAACCGAGGTTGCAAGTCTTACCAACTTTCCTGAAATGTTAGATGGGCGAGTCAAAACCTTGCACCCAAAAGTTCATGGTGGTTTACTAGCACGACGCGATTCTAAAGAACATATGGACGCTATTGCCAAGCATGGCATTGAGACGATTGATTTATTGGTAATTAATCTGTATCCGTTTACCCAAACGATTAGTCAAGCTCACTGTAGCTTTGATGAAGCAATTGAAAACATTGATATTGGCGGACCTGCTATGCTGCGAGCAGCCGCCAAGAATCATCAGGATGTCACCGTACTCATTTCGCCAGCTGATTACGAGCCTGTTTTAGAAGAAATGCGTCGTAATCAGAATACGGTTTCGTTTGCAACCAACTTGGCACTTGCTAAAAAAGTGTTTGCCCATACTGCACAATACGATGGAGCAATTGCGAACTACTTAAGTTCTTTAGACGATACCCAAGATCATCACAAGCGCCATCCCTATCCACGGACCTTGCATTTAGCATTTGAGCGTGTTCAAGAAATGCGCTATGGCGAGAATCCTCACCAATCAGCCGCGTTTTACAAAGACCTTGTATCGCCTACCGGAAGCCTAGCCCATTACCAACAGCTTCAAGGCAAGGAACTATCCTTTAACAATATTGCCGACTCCGATGCTGCTTGGGAATGCGTCAAATCCATTAGCCGTGATCAAGCCGCGTGTGTCATTATTAAACATGCCAACCCTTGCGGTGTGGCGATAGCAGATACTGCAGAAAAAGCCTATCTAAAAGCATTACAAACCGATCCAACCTCTGCTTTTGGTGGAATCATCGCACTCAATCGGCCTTGTGATGAAGCCTGTGCCTTGGCAATTGCAAAGCAATTTGTGGAAGTACTCATAGCGCCCTCCTTTACCGAGTCTGCCAAGGCGATTTTTGCTTCTAAACAAAATGTGCGTCTGCTTGAAATTCCGCTTCCTAATGAGGGAGTCAATCCTTTAAATCAGTTTGACTTTAAACGTGTTGGGGGTGGACTTTTAGTGCAATCGAGTGATTCAAAAAATGTGCCCCCCCAAGAATTACAAGTGGTTACAAAACGCCAGCCAACCCCCGCTGAATTAGCAGACCTGATGTTTGCCTGGCGAGTCGCAAAATTTGTTAAATCCAATGCTATTGTGTATTGCGCCAATGGCATGACCTTGGGGATCGGCGCTGGGCAAATGAGTCGCATTGACTCCGCCCGAATCGCGAGTATTAAGGCTGAGCATGCTGGTCTGAGCCTCAAAGGTTCTGCGGTTGCGAGTGATGCCTTTTTCCCATTTCGGGATGGTCTAGATTTTGTTGTTTCTGCTGGCGCAACTACCGTTATTCAACCAGGTGGTGGAATTCGAGATCAAGAAATCATTGATGCTGCCAATGAGCATGGCATTGCAATGGTGTTTACTAGCACTCGGCACTTTAGACATTAATCATGCGCTGGTTAGGTATTGATCCTGGCTTACGAAGTACTGGCTTTGGAGTGATTGAGCTCGAAGCTCAACAATTACGCTATATTAGCTCGGGAACGATTGAGAGTGGCGAAGTTTCTTTAGGTTTGCCTCATCGTCTCGGAACTTTGTATCAGGGCGTCCAAGAGGTGCTACTTTGCTATCAGCCCGATGCGGCTGCCATTGAAGAGATCTTTTTAAATGTCAATCCGCGCTCCACGCTAATGCTGGGTCAAGCGCGAGGCGCAGTGATTGCCGCCCTTGTATCAACCGGTCTTTCTGTCTCTGAGTACAGTGCGCGCGGCGTGAAGCAGGCGATCGTCGGCACCGGTCGGGCTAACAAAACACAAATGCAAGAAATGGTAAAGCGCTTACTTCAGCTCAAAAAAAGCCCATCGCCTGATGCAGCCGATGCGCTCGGGGTCGCTATTTGTGCTGCTCACCATCATCAAGTTCAAGTGACTAAAGCAAAGCGTTAAGATAGAGCCATGATTGGACGTATCCATGGCACGCTTATTACGATTTCAGCTCCTAAATTGCTGATTGATTGCCATGGGGTCGGCTACGAAGTTGACGTACCCATGAGTACCCTCTATCAGCTACCAGCTGTCGGTCAGTTAATTACTCTACTTACGCACTTTCATGTGCGCGAAGATCAACAGCAATTATTTGGTTTTGCAACTGAAGCTGAACGTAATGCGTTTCGGTCTCTGATTAAGATCAGTGGGGTTGGGGCACGTACTGCTCTAGCGGTGCTATCGGGCATGAGTGTCAATGAGTTGATTCAAGCAATTGCTACCCAAGACCCAGGTGCGCTGGTCAGGGTTCCTGGTATTGGTAAAAAGACGGCTGAGCGCCTTTTATTAGAACTCAAAGGTAAATTAGCCCCCGATTTAGGAATTGCTCAAAATGCCTCCGGTAAGCGAGATGTTACTTCCGAGGTAATCCAGGCATTAGTCTCCTTGGGCTACTCGGATAAAGAAGCGCATCTTGCGATTCGTCAAATCCCTGCCGATACCAGTGTGTCAGATGGGATTAAGATTGCCCTCAAGTCCCTTTCAAAAGGTTAAGTCGTGGCAATTCATACTGATAACTTAGATGCCGATGATGGTAGTGACCGTATTGTCAGCCCTGGGGCTGGACAGGCCGAAGCTGTTTTTGAGAGGGCCCTTCGTCCAAAACAGCTCGATGAATACGTCGGTCAAAGCAAGGCACGCTCGCAACTCGAAATCTTCATCAACGCAACGCGCAAGCGTAAAGAAGCCTTAGATCATGTTTTATTGTTTGGTCCACCCGGTTTAGGCAAAACGACTTTAGCGCACATCATTGCTAGAGAGCTGGGGGTTAATCTTCGACAAACGAGTGGTCCGGTATTGGATCGCCCTGGTGATCTTGCCGCACTTCTTACCAACCTTGAAGAAAACGATGTCCTGTTTATTGATGAGATTCATCGGCTTTCACCGGTGGTCGAAGAAATTCTCTACCCAGCCCTTGAGGATTACTCACTCGATATCATGATTGGCGAGGGTCCTGCAGCCCGCAGTGTGAAGTTGAATCTCAAGCCCTTTACCTTGATTGGGGCAACGACGCGAGCTGGAATGCTGACTAATCCCTTGCGCGATCGTTTTGGGATTGTGGCAAGACTTGAGTTTTATTCTTCAGCAGAACTCACAAAGATTATTGAACGATCAGCCACCTTACTCAATGCCCAAATTGATCTCCAGGGTGCAAGCGAGATCGCGCGTCGAGCCCGCGGCACACCTCGGATTGCGAACCGCTTGCTTCGCAGGGTTCGAGACTATGCAGAGGTTAAGGGAAGCGGGGTCATTACTAAACCAATGGCCGATGCTGCCTTAGCTATGTTAGATGTTGATCCAATGGGCTTTGATGTCATGGATCGCAAACTACTCGAAGCGATCTTACATAAATTTAATGGTGGTCCAGTCGGTATTGATAATTTAGCTGCAGCCATTGGCGAAGAACGTGACACCATCGAAGACGTTTTGGAACCCTTTTTGATTCAGCAAGGTTATTTGCAACGCACCTCACGCGGTCGTATTGCCACCCGTCAGTGTTATGAACATTTTGGCCTCAAGGCTCCAAGTAACTCTGCAAATCTCGATTTGCTGGATTAAATTCAGCTATCTTTTAAGTGTGACTTTGGCAAACCGGCGCTTGCCAACTTGGATTGCGTAGGTGCCTGGCTCTACTTTCAAAGCCTTATCGCTTACTACTGCTCCGTCAATACGTACACCATGTTGCTCAATATTGCGATTAGCCTCCGAAGTAGATGGTACCAAATTAGCAGCTTTCAAAAGAGCAGCGATACCTAGCGGAGCCCCGGTTAACTCAAGCTCAGGAATATCGTCGGGTATTCCGCCTTTGGCGCGATGATTAAAGTCCTCAAGCGCCTTCTCTGCAGCGGTCTGCGAATGAAACCGCTCCACAATCTCTTGACCTAATAACACTTTGCAATCCCGCGGATTGCGGCCCGCAGCGACTTCTTGCTTCATGAGATCAATTTCAGCCATGGGCCTAAATGACAATAATGTGAAGTAGCTCCACATGAGCTCATCCGAAATACTCATCACCTTTCCAAACATTTCATTGGCAGGCTCGTTAATACCGATGTAATTAGCCTTGGACTTACTCATCTTCTCAACCCCATCAAGACCCACCAAAAGAGGCATCGTCAGGATGCATTGCGGCTCTTGACCATACTCTTTTTGTAGTTCGCGACCGACGAGAAGATTAAATTTTTGATCGGTGCCCCCAAGCTCTAAATCACTTTGTAAAGCCACCGAGTCATAACCCTGCATTAATGGATACAAAAACTCATGCACCGAAATCGGCATACCGCCCCGATAGCGCTTGGTAAAGTCATCGCGCTCCAGCATCCGAGCCACCGTGTATTTAGCCGCTAAGGTAATCATGCCGCGCGCGCCTAAGGCATCGCACCACTCGCTGTTATGATGTACTTCCGTTTTACTGGGATCTAAGATGATGCTGGCTTGCTGATAATAAGTTTTTGCATTGACTGCAATCTCTTCCGGGGTTAATGGCGGACGAGTACTATTGCGCCCCGACGGATCACCAATCATGCTAGTAAAGTCGCCAATCAAGAAAATGACGGTATGACCCAGGTCTTGCAACTGGCGTAGCTTATTCAAAACAACGGTATGGCCCAAATGAATATCTGGCGCGGTTGGATCCAAACCTAATTTGATTCGTAATGGCTTTTGGGTTGCCTCGCTACGTGCTAATTTTTGAAGCCAATCTGCCTCGACCAGCAACTCCTCGCAGCCACGCTTAGTGACTTCCATGGCCTCAAGAACGCGCGGGGTCACTGGATAGGATTTTGTGCTCATGCCTAATTTTTTCAGTTAAATTAAAGGTTTAATATCGTCAACGTGATATTGTCGCATTCTCAAGAAAGTTCGCTACACCTTTGAATTCTAATCAAGCAAACATACCCAGTTCCCTATTTATTGGACTCATGTCGGGAACTAGCCTAGATGGTATTGATGCGGTCTTAGCCGAGATCGATGCCGCGGGTAAAGCGCGTCTAATTCAGTCCCATAGTGTCGGCTTTGATACGAACCTGAAGTCTGAACTAGCAGAGTTACAGTTCGCGACCAATGCCGAGCTGCACCGTGAACACTTGGTTGCCAACGCGCTTGCCAAATCGTATACAGAGTTATGCCAAGAACTATTACGAATTCAAAATATTCAACCCAGTTTGATATGTGCGATTGGTGCCCATGGGCAAACACTGCGTCATCAACCAGCATCCGATCATCTCAAAAGCTATACCCATCAGAGCCTTAATCCGGCTTTATTGGCTGAGCTTACTGGAATAAATGTCATAGCCAATTTTCGAACTCGTGACATGGCAGCTGGTGGTCAAGGCGCTCCTTTAGTCCCCGCCTTTCATCGTGAACAGTTTTATGATCCCCTTGAAAATCGTGCCATTTTGAATATTGGTGGGATTGCTAATTTAACGATTCTTCCAACATCCGGCGAAGTGACTGGTTTTGATTGTGGGCTGGGTAATTTATTGCTTGATGCCTGGATTTATCGCCATCATGGAAAAGCATTTGATGATGACGGGCAATGGGCCAGTTTGGGCACTCCCGACTCAGAACTCTTGTCGCGGATGCTCCAAGATCCTTACTTTACAAAGCAACCTCCCAAAAGTACGGGACGGGATTACTTTAATTTGCGCTGGCTAGACGATTTAATGGCTGGACTCTCGCTTACCCCTGAAGATGTTCAAGCCACTCTCTTACAGCTCACAATTGATAGCATCCTCAAGGCATTACGCTCCTTTGCGAGCAATACTCAGACCCTGATTGTGTGTGGAGGGGGTGTTCGAAATATTGCTTTACTTGAGCTTCTTAAAATTCAAGCACGTGATCAAATGCCGAATTTAAAGATTGCATCATCGGCCCTATTCGGAATTGATCCTCAGCTAGTTGAAAGTCTGGCGTTTGCTTGGTTAGCCTGGGCCTTCATGCAAAAACGGCCAGCAAATGTGCCGGCCGTTACTGGAGCAAAGGGCTTGCGAATCCTCGGAGCGCTTTATCCTGCCTGAAATTAATTAGGCTGAAAAAGATGAGCCGCAACCGCAGGTGGTGGTTGCATTCGGATTTTTGATCACAAACTGTGAACCGTTGATATCTTCTTTATAGTCAATCTCCGCGCCCACAAGATATTGAAAGCTCATTGAGTCCACCAACAAGGTCACCCCATTTTTTTCAAAGCTGGTGTCATCCTCATTAACGGCATCATCAAAAGTAAACCCATACTGAAATCCGGAACATCCACCGCCTTGAACAAAGACACGAAGTTTTAGGTCAGGACTTCCTTCTTCAGCAATTAAGTCAGCAACCTTAGCGGCTGCGCTGTCCGTAAAAATTAATGGAACTGGTGGTTCAGCCATGGCTGAAGCTTGATCAACAGCGGTATTCATAGCGGTCATCATTACTCCCTTTTATGCGTCTATACGATCGATTGTAGGCTTTAATTCCCCTATTTGCACAAGGTGAATCACGGCATTAAAGCGATCTGCTCTAAGCCCATGGATTCAGGCAACCCAAACATTAAATTTAGGCATTGGACACCTTGGCCCGAAGCGCCTTTTACTAAGTTATCTTCGACCACCAAAACTACGAGAGTATCGCCACCGCTAGGCCGATGAATTGCGATCTTCATGCCATTACTACCCCTTACCGAGCGGGTCTCTGGATGACTTCCCGGCGGCATGACATCCACGAAGGGCTCATTGGCATAAAAACCTTCGTAAAGCCTCTGAAAGTCGACCGAGCTACCCTCTGGTGATAACTGAACATATAAGGTCGAATGGATCCCCCGAATCATCGGTGTCAAATGGGGCACAAACGTTAAGGCTACTTGATCATGGCCGGCGATTGCTTTTAGGCCCTGTGTGATCTCCGGCAAATGACGATGGCCTTTCACGGCATACGCTTTGAAGTTATCGCTTGCCTCCGACAGCAAGGTAGCAATTTCGGCTTTACGGCCTGCGCCTGAAGTACCTGATTTACAGTCAGCGATGATTCGTTGAGAATCAATTAGTGGTTTTGAGTGGCCATTAGTTGGCGATAACAATGGTGCTAGGCCCAACTGAACGGAAGTGGGGTAGCACCCGGGCAATCCGATCACGCGCGCTGTTTTGATCTTCTCCCGATTGATTTCTGGCAAACCATAAACCGCCTCTTTTAGGATGTCCGGGCATGCATGAGGGATACCATACCATTGCTCAAAAACCTTGGTATCTTGAAGACGAAAGTCTGCAGCAAGATCTAATAGCTTGACATTGGCGGCCAGTAATTCTTTTGCCTGCGCCATTGCAACGCCGTGAGGGGTCGCAAAAAATACGGCATCACACTCGGTAAGCTTGGCATTTTCCGGAGTAGTAAATTTCAAATCCACCCGGTTACGTAAGGATGGAAACATTTCTGCAACGGCCATCCCCGCTTCGGAACGAGAAGTGATCGAATGCAGTTGGACCTGGGGATGCTGGGCTAGAAGGCGCAGCAATTCAGCGCCCGTATACCCCGTGCCACCCACAATACCGACCTTAATCATGCTCTTCTCCATTGCAGCTTATCAATTCATAGATTGTATAAAAATAAAGGGCCGCATAAGCGGCCCCTTACAGACATTTCGGTGTCACTTAACGCTTACTAAATTGCTTACGACGGCGAGCACCGTGTAAACCAACTTTCTTACGCTCAACCTCACGGGCATCGCGCGTAACCAATCCGGCTTTTGACAAAGTTGGCTTAAGTGCGGCGTCATAATCAATTAACGCACGCGTTACACCATGACGAACGGCACCAGCTTGCCCGGTCTCACCACCGCCGCTAACGTTTACTTGAATGTCAAACGTGGTTAGATTGCTAGTCAGCGCTAAGGGCTGACGGGCAATCATGCGTGAGGTTTCACGAGCAAAATAAGCGTCAATGGGCTTGCCATTCACGGTAATCTCACCCTTGCCTGATTTAATGAAGACGCGAGCTACTGAGCTCTTGCGACGTCCTGTTCCGTAGTTCCAATTTCCGTACATATCGCTTCCTTAAATCTCTAAAGGTTTAGGCTGTTGAGCCGTGTGGGGATGCGTAGCATCGCCATAGACTTTGAGCTTCTTGATCATGGCATAGCCAAGTGGGCCTTTGGGTAACATCCCTTTTACGGCCTTCTCAAGAGCACGCGCTGGAAAGCGCTCTTGCATCTTGTCAAAGTTGGTCGAGCTTATTCCACCGGGGTAGCCACTATGACGGTAATAAATCTTATTGAGTCCCTTAGTTCCAGTCACACGGAGTTTGGACGAATTAATAACGACAATGAAATCGCCGGTATCGACGTGTGGGGTAAATTCGGGTTTGTGCTTGCCGCGTAGACGGAGTGCCACTTCACTGGCGACACGACCGAGGACTTTGTCCGTAGCGTCAATCACGAACCACTCGCGCTTTACCTCATGCGGTTTTGCGGAAAAGGTTTTCATGATTACTTTCAAATTGTTTGGTCAACACACTCCAATTCAGAAATCGCACTTTGGCTCCGCTTATGATTGCAGACTCGCAGATCTAATCGCTCAATTGGTACAACAAATTACCGCTGACCGAATCGGTAATTCAGTAAGGCATTGAATTGTATATCAAAAAAAACCCGGGAATCAATCCCGGGTTGAAATCCACCAATGTTTGGGTGGAGGAGACATCAGTAGAATGCAAACTTGATAAGCAAAAAACGACTTTTAGTAAATCAAGGTTGGCATCAATGAAATTATTTTAGGATTAAATCTTGTGCAATGCAAGAAAATATTTGGGTTTACCCTATCTTTTATATAAGACTTACAGGGCTATTTTTAATATAACACATTGATTTAAATAGAAATAATATTTTTTAAGGATTTTTATATGATGGAATGCAAAATAAACTGGTTGCCTGACGCTGGGATGGCATTTATGGCACAGACAGGAACGGGCCATATCCTCAATATGGACGGCGCCCCTGAGGCCGGAGGGAATAATCTTGCACCCCGTCCAATGGAGTTGCTACTAGCAGGTGCCGGAGGCTGTACAGCGTTTGATGTCGTTTTAATCCTACAGCGCTCCCGTCAAGCCGTGAGCGGCTGTGAAGTGTCTGTAAAAGCTGAGCGCGCAGAATCCGATCCGAAGGTATTCACCAAAATTAATCTGCATTTTTTGGTGAAAGGCTCGAACTTAGATCCCAGCAAAGTTGAGCGTGCAATTTCACTCTCTCACGATAAATACTGCTCAGCAACTGCTATGCTTGGCAAAACTGCTGAAATTACCTATAGCTTTGAAGTAATGCAGAGTTAACCGATAAGCCGGATTCTGTCGCCCTAATTTGCATTAAGGGGCAATCATTCCTCTAGGCCTGCAGTTACCTACAGGCTCAAGCTCCCTACCCGCAAACTCGACGGGCCATGTCAACATTTGCTTACTTGGGATTGCTCCGAGTGGAGGTTGCCGCGTTTCACCGTAACTCAATACGCTCGTCTCTGTGGCCCTATTCCGCACGTCACCGTGGATGGCTGTTAGCCAACACCCTGCCCTATGGAGTCCGGACTTTCCTCTCCTTTCTTACGAAAGCAGCGATTGCCTGGTTAACTCTGCGATGACAGTCTAAACGAGGAAACTAATTTGCACCGCGGGATTAATGGGTGATTGACCAGCCGATGGTTTCCCCAGCACGTAAAGGCACCAGGATGGAGTCGCCCATTGGGTACTCAAATGGCACGGCTTGTGGTTGGTTGACCAGAGTAATTGTCTCTGTATGTCGAGGTAAGTTGTAATAGTCGGCACCATAATGACTTGCGAACCCCTCAAACCGATCGAGCTTCCCAACGCTATCAAAAGCTTCGGCATAAAGCCCTAAAGCATTGTGCGCGGTGTAACACCCTGCGCAACCACAACTACTCTCCTTTTCGCCTTTTGGATGGGGAGCGCTATCCGTTCCCAAGAAAAAACGTGGATTACCGCTAGTTGCCATTTCCACCAAGGCAATTCGGTGCTCCTCGCGCTTTAAAACAGGTAAGCAATAATGATGGGGACGAATGCCGCCAGTAAACAAACTATTTCGGTTCATCAATAAATGATGTGCTGTAATCGTTGCAGCCAAAGTGTTCTTGCCATTGGTATTCGCATCACGCACATAGTGGGCCGCTTGCTTAGTAGTAATGTGCTCAAACACGATACGTAGTTCTGGTAAATGCTTCCGAATGGGGTCCAAGATGCGATCAATAAAGACTGCTTCACGATCAAAGATATCAATTGCTTGTTCAGTAACCTCGCCATGAATCAATAAGGGTACTGAGAAGCGCTGCATCGCCTCCAGAGCAGGATATGCTTTTTTTATATCCGTGACACCGCCATCACTATTCGTTGTTGCGCCTGCGGGGTATAACTTAAATCCAATAATACCGTTCTCGCTGGCTTTCTTGACTTCACTAGCAGACGTATTGTCAGTGAGATATAAGGTCATTAGAGGGGAGAAATGACTGATTTCTAGTTGTTTTAATGCCTTCTGAATCCGAGCCTCGTAGGCTTTAGCTAAATCTACCGTGACAACTGGAGGCTTTAGGTTAGGCATGATGATCGCTCGCCCAAATTGTGCTGCAGTATGCGCTAAAACATCATTAAGGATCGCACCA
>VGIH01000013.1 GCA_016867965.1 Betaproteobacteria bacterium
GGGTTTCTATGGCTTGGCCTTAGTTGCCCAACGCCAGGGTCGTTTTGATCAGGCTGAGGGTTTTTTACAAAAGGCTCGGGCCATAGCACAAAATGTCTTGGCACCAGGATCACCTGTACAGCGTCAGAGCTTATCGTTTGATTACACCGCATCCGAACTAGCGCTGGCCAGAGGTAAGCCAGAGGAAGCTTTGCAATATGCCCAAAATGCGGCCAAGGCAGATCCGTTTTCATTTTCCGCAGTTGTAGCAACAGTCAACGCGGAATTGCGTTTGGGTCGAACCAATGATGCAATTAATTTACTACGAGCCAAGACCAAGGCGCAGCCTAATGAGACGATCTGGTGGGATTTACTAGCACGTGCTTACGATCAAGATAAAAAAATTGGTTTACGGCATTACGCACTTGCTGAGAAGTTCGCTACTGAAGGAGCTTGGCCATCGGCGATTGAGCAGCTCAAAATTGCACGCTCGGCCGCTGGCAATGATTTTTATCTGGGGTCAGTGATTGATGCGCGACTGCGGGTGTTTCAGAATCAATATCGCGAAGAGCAAAAAGAGCAAAAAAAGAGCTAGTGCAACTCGTGCTGGTCGCTTGGAAACTCAAAGTCATCATCGTGGGAACGGCTTGCATGTAAATGGGCAATGCGCCAGCCTTTACCGTCTTGCATGAGGACCAAGGTGATATTGATCATAAAGTCGGCTTCAATTTGGTTATTTTTAAAATAGACCGCTTCGGTGGAATCAAATACCGCAGCACTCACGGTAATGTGTTCAATGCAAGCAATTGGTTCTAGATAGAGGGGCTTTGCGAGCATACGCTCGAGCCCCATCCGGATCTCAGCATGACCGCTTAAGCGATTACCTTCTGGTAACACGCACGTAATCAAATCGTCATCGAGCCACAATGCCAGCGCTCCTTCGACATCCCCTTGCCGTAAGGTCTCACGCCAGGCGTCAATCACCTCATCGGGATTCTGAAAAAGTCGAGCAAAGCGCGGCATAAGCTATTTATTGGACCTTTAATGGTGTAAGCATACTGTAGACGCGTTCAGCTTCAATCTGATTGAGGCAATTGAGATGCCCAAGTGGGCAGGTGCGCTGATAGCAGGGGCTGCAGTCCAGTCCCAGCCAAATGACCTGGGCTTTTTGGGATAAGGGTGGGGTGTGCTCGGGATTACTCGAACCAAAAATAGCAATTTGTGGAATCGAAAGGGCTGCGCCAATATGCATGAGACCCGAGTCGTTGCTAATGAGGGATGTGCATTGTGCGATCAGCGCCATTGATTGGTCTAAGCGAATCGTGCCACACCAGTTATGAATCTGCTTAGAAAGATTGGAACCTTGCACAATTTCTTGGCCAAGTACATGATCGGCTTGGCTACCTAGAATGATAATTTTCGTGTCTGGACTGCCTTCTAAAATTTGGTTTGCTAACTCTGCAAAGTGACCGGTTGGCCAACGTTTTGCAGGACCGTATTCAGCACCTGGTGCAAATACATAATAGGACCCGCACCCGATTTGATCGATCTTGTTTGCCGCCCATTGCATAAGTGTAGGATCAATCGTTAAGCGAGGCTGAGGAAGTTTTTTTAGATCCCCTTTCGGGTTGAGACCTTCCACCAATTTTGCATAGTGCTCGATCATTGGTGTGCGTACGTGACGTGATGGATTGGGTAAAGAGAGATTGATTAACCCAAACCGAAACTCACCTTGATAACCAATCCGTTTTGGGATTTTGGCAAGCCACGGGATGAGTGCCGACTTAAAACTATTGGGCAGTACAAATCCCATTTCATAATCTTGCCGCTTTAGTTCCTGGGCAATTGATCGCCGCAATCCCCACTGCAAGGCTCCGTGTTGAAAATCATGCTCGATGATTGTTTCAACCGTGGGACAGGCACGGTAAATAGGGCCTACCCATGGGGTGCACAGGACATGAATACTGGAATTGGGAAACTTGGTATGAATAAGGGTGATGAGCGGCAAGGACATAACTGCATCCCCAATCCAATGCGGGGCGATAACGAGGATGCGTGGCATAGCGAAGCCCCGTTTTGGGACGATCTTAGTGACCGTGAGGTTCGGTACCAGGAATCACGTGATATTCAGTGCCGCAATACGGGCATTTAACTTGACCGGTAGCCAGAATATCCAGAAAAACGCGTGGGTGATAGTTCCAGGCTGGGGTATCTTTGGTTGGGCAATGCAGTGGTAAGTCATTGCCATGAACCATGACCGCATTCATTTCGTTTAAATCACGCATACCAATTTAAAGTTAGACAGTGGTTAACCAAGCACGGTAACGGTCGTTTCGACTATACACCGTATCGAAAAATACATCCTGAATTTGTTTGGTAATCGGGCCGCGTTTACCATCACCAATCGCTCGGTTATCGAGTTCACGAATTGGGGTCACTTCAGCTGCTGTACCAGTAAAGAATGCTTCATCAGCCGAGTACACCTCATCTCGGGTGATGCGTTTTTCTCGAACATCAAATCCTAAGTCTTTGGCAATTCGGATGATCGAGTCACGAGTAATGCCATCAAGGCAGGACGCGAGATCAGGGGTGAATACAATGCCGTTACGTACCATGAACATGTTCTCACCCGAACCCTCGGAGACATAGCCTTCGGTATCCAATAAGAGGGCTTCATCATAGCCATTAGCAGCCACTTCTTGATGCGCCAGGATTGAATTAATGTAGTAACCAGAGGCTTTCGCACGAACCAAGGAGGAGTTGACGAAGTGACGGGTAAAGGATGAGGTTTTAACCCGAATCCCTTTGTTAATACCATCTTCACCAAGGTAGGCACCCCATTGCCATGCGGCAATCGCAGTGTGCACTTTGTTACCCGTTGGCGAAATCCCCAATTTTTCAGAGCCAATAAAAATAATGGGGCGGATATAGCACGAGGCCAATTTGTTATCGCGCACAACTTGAAGAATGGCTTGTGCAATTTGCTCTTCACTGTAATCGATTTTCATCTGAAAAATCTTTAGGCCATTAAAGAGGCGTTTCACATGTTCAGCTAAGCGAAACACCGCAGTGCCATTTTCAGTTTTGTAGGCGCGAATGCCCTCAAAGATGCCCATGCCGTAGTGAAGGCTATGCGTTAGCACATGAATATTGGCATCCCGCCAGGGGACCATCTTGCCATCGAACCAAATAACTCCATCGCGGTCAGACATCGACATCATTAGCACCTTTATGTTGTGGTGGGCTTGTAGATTGTTTATGCAATTTAGCCCTAGAGCCTTATTGTAGAGCAGAGGAATCGCCCGGTCTGCCGACCGATTGGCCGGGCTTTCTATAATCAGTCGATCTATGGATTTCGCTCGCCTGACTGCTAAATTACCTTACTCGGGTTGGAACGAGCAACAGCAATCCGCCTGGCGTGATGGGCTGAAAACCATGTCACGCTCGGCTCTCTCCATCTTTAGTTGGGCATTAGTGACCGGTCTCGCGATGGGCAAATCATCTTTGTCCACTGAGCAAGCTCTGGCGATGAGCTTATTTGTCTTTGCCGGCTCAGCTCAGCTTGCCGCCCTTCCGCTAATTGGGGCTGGGTTTTCGGTCTTTACGATTCTGATCACCGCATTCATCGTGAACTTGCGTTTTGTGATTTTTAGTATTGGCGTGCAAGCTTACTTTTCTCATTTGCCCGCATGGCGCAGAGCCATTTTGGGGTATTTCACAGCGGATTTTGGATACTTGATGTACACCGGCCGTTTTCCTGAGGTGCAAGCGGTGACCGAGCGTAAGAACGATTCGTATTACCGTACATACTTTATGTATGGGCTCGCCACCGGTAATTGGAGTATTTGGCAAGTCGGTTCAATTTTAGGGATTCTGAGCGCAAGTCAGATCCCGGATGATTGGGGGATGGAGTTTGCAGGGACCTTGGCCTTAATTGCGGTGATTGTTCCGATGTTGGATCATCGGGCAGCCCGCTGGGCAGCGATTGTTGCTGCGATTGTCGCTATTCTGACCTATAGCTTGCCGCTAAAGCTGAATTTGACGGTTGCCATTCTGGCAGCGATCGTGGTTGGGATCTTGGCTGACCGCTCACCTAAGGCAATGCGATGAGGGGTGATTCCTTGGGCTCTTTTGAGATCGCCTTACTGATTGGAGGGATGGCCCTCGTAACCCTATTAACCCGTGCTTTCTTTGTGTTCTTGGGCGCGCGCGTTCAGGTGCCCGAGTTAGTTCTGAGAGCGATTCGCTATGCACCCTTAGCGGCGATTGTAGGTATTGTTGCGCCTGAGCTGATTTTGCCCACAGGAGTAGCCGAAATTAGTCAAATGGACTGGAAATCCCCCAATCTTTGGGGTGGATTAGTAGGCTTTGTGGTGTATTTCTGGACGCGTCAGATGTTGCCAACCCTGATTTTGGGTATGACCGTGTTTAGTTTGGTGCGCTACTGGCTCTAAAATGGAACTTTCACTCTAAATACTCTAATTTCTCCAAATTTAATAGCCTATGTCTTTCACCTTGCTTCACGTAAAGCGCCTGAGTGATCTCGCTACATCTGGTCAACTCAAAGGCAAGCGGGTATTTATCCGTGCCGATTTGAATGTGCCTCAAGACGAGGCTGGCAACATTACCGAAGATACGCGGATTCGGGCGTCGATTCCAGCGATTCAGATTTCCTTAGATGGTGGAGCAGCGGTGATGGTGACCTCTCATTTAGGTCGGCCTAGCGAAGGAGTGTTTAAGGCGGAAGATAGTTTGGCGCCAATCGCCCATCGTATTGCTGAGATCCTCAATCGCAAGGTTCCATTAATCAGTAATTGGGTTGACGGTGGTTTTGAGCTGACCCCGGGCGATCTGGTTCTTTTGGAAAATTGTCGGGTTAATGTCGGCGAGAAAAAAAATGCCGATGAATTAGCTAAAAAGATGGCTGCCTTATGCGATGTCTACGTCAATGATGCTTTTGGTACCGCGCATCGTGCTGAAGCAACGACGCATGGTATTGCCCGGTATGCCAAAGTCGCGTGTGCTGGCCCTTTAATGGCTGCTGAGCTTGATGCCTTGAGTCGGGCTTTGGCAGAACCCAGAAGACCTTTGGTTGCGATTGTGGCGGGCTCCAAGGTATCGACCAAATTAACCATTCTGAAGTCGCTTGCCGAGAAAGTCGATGAATTAATTGTTGGTGGTGGGATCGCCAACACCTTTTTACTAGCCAAAGGCATCAATATTGGTAAGTCACTGGCTGAGCCAGATTTGATCAATGAGGCTAAAGAAATTATTGCGCTAATGGAAAAGCGTGGGGCTCGTGTTCCGATTCCTGAGGATGTGGTGGTTGCCAATGAGTTATCTCCTCTAGCCAGAGCTAATCGGGTACCCGTCGATGAAGTGGCCCCAGATGACATGATTTTGGACGTCGGTCCTAAAACAGCCGCCAAACTATCGATGATGCTTGCTCATGCCGGTACGATTGTTTGGAATGGCCCTTTGGGCGTATTTGAGATTGATCAATTTGGGGGTGGCACCAAAATGATTGCAGCAGCCATTGCTCACTCACCCGCATTCTCGATTGCTGGTGGTGGAGACACCTTAGCCGCCATTACGAAGTACGGCATCGAGAATCAAGTGGACTATATTTCAACCGGAGGCGGGGCGTTCTTAGAATTTCTTGAGGGCAAAATCCTACCTGCATTTGCCGTGCTCGCAGAGCGCGCGAAGGAGTAATGATGCAACGAGCAACCAAAATTATTGCCACCCTAGGGCCGGCGTCCGAAAAGCCCGAGGTCTTGCGCGACATGATTCGTGCGGGGCTCAATGTGGTTCGCCTTAATTTCTCACACGGAACAGTCGCCGACCATCAGGCGCGCTACAAGCTTGTTCGTCAAATATCCAAAGAGCTCGATCGTGAAGTGGGCATCATGGCCGATTTGCAGGGTCCGAAGATTCGGGTGGGTAAGTTCGCTAATGGAAAAGTCATTCTTCAAGAGGGTGCTCGCTTCATCCTAGATGTCAATTGTGAGCTTGGCAATGAAGAGCGGGTGGGGTTGGACTATAAAAATTTACCCAATGATGTTCAAGCGGGTGATCGACTTTTACTCAATGACGGTTTGATTGTCTTGGTGGTTGATCAAGTCAAAGGCGGAGAGATTTACACGCGCGTAGAGAGTGGCGGCCCCCTATCGAATAACAAGGGCATTAATCGTGCTGGAGGTGGCTTAACGGCACCTGCTCTCACCGAAAAGGATATTGCTGATTTGGATGCTGCGATTTCAATGGGAATTGATTTCTTAGCGATTAGCTTTCCAAAAGATGGAGCAGATATGGCCTATGCCCGTCAGCTCTCAGATGCAGCAAGTGTGAAGCATGGCAAAGGCAAGGCACGCCTGATTGCAAAAGTTGAGCGTGCCGAGGCGATCGTTACCGAAGCCCTGCAAAGCATTATTGATGAGAGTGACGGCATTATGGTTGCTCGCGGTGATCTAGCAATTGAAGTTGGTAATCCAGCTGTACCTGCATTGCAAAAGCGCATGATTCGGATGGCTTTGGATGCGAACAAATTTACCATCACCGCTACACAAATGATGGAGTCAATGATTAGTGCCCCAGTGCCAACCCGTGCCGAGGTGAGTGACGTAGCGAATGCAGTATTGGACGGTACTGACGCCGTGATGCTCTCAGCTGAATCAGCCACCGGTCAGTTTCCAGTTAAAACCATTGAGCAGATGGCTGCTATTTGCATCGAAGCGGAAAAATCCGAAGCGGTTCACTTGGATACGGACTTCTTAGACCAGCGTTTTGAGCGGATTGATCAAGCGATTGCCCTTGGCGCACTCTTTACAGCTCATCACCTCAACGCCACTGCGATTGCGGCGCTGACTGACTCCGGCTCAACACCGATTTGGATGAGCCGTCACAATATTCGAGTATCAATTTTTGCCTTAACCAGTCGCGTGGAAACCCAGCGTGCTTTAAGTACGTATCGTAATGTCAGACCTTTTAGCATCGGCAAAGGTGCTGATCGAGAGGCGGCTTTACTTCAGGTTGAAGAGCGCTTAAAGAACTTAGGGGTTGTGAAATCAGGCGATACAATTGTTTTAACGATTGGTGAGCCGATGGATCAGCCCGGAGGTACGAATACCTTGAAAATAATTAAAGTTCGTTAATCATGAATGTGTTACACACCACCTCGATTTCTTCGCTTCCATTAGTTTCACGAGGTAAGGTGCGCGATGTTTATGCGATCGATCAAGATCGTTTGTTAATGATTACAAGTGACCGAATCTCAGCGTTCGATGTGGTAATGCAAGAAGCGATTCCAGAAAAGGGTGTGGTGCTAAATCGAATGAGCAGTTTTTGGTTTGCACGATTAGCCCATGTCATCCCAAATCACTTGACTGGTATTGATCCTATTGCCATAGTTGATCCGACCGAGATTGACCAAGTACGCGGTAGAGCCGTAGTTGCAAAGCGCTTAACACCCATTTTGGTTGAGGCAGTTGTCAGGGGATATTTGGCTGGTAATGGATGGAAAGAGTACCACGCAACTGGAGCAATTTGTGGAATTTCGTTACCTGTTGGTATGCAAAATGCACAAGCATTGCCTGAGCCAATTTTTACTCCTGCTGCTAAAGCGGAGATGGGTCACCATGATGAAAATATTTCTTATGCAGAGGTTGAGCGTCGCATTGGGGGTGAGTTAGCTAAAAGGATTAAAGACACTAGTATTCGTTTGTACACCGAGGCCGCAGACTATGCCCGACGTCGCGGAATTATCATTGCGGATACAAAATTTGAGTTCGGTTTAGATGCCTCGGGACAATTGGTTTTGATGGATGAGATCCTAACGGCTGACTCCTCACGGTTTTGGCCTGCTGATACCTATCAAGTTGGCTCGAATCCCCCTTCGTTTGATAAGCAATTTTTGCGCGATTGGCTCGAGTCAGTCAGGATTGAAGGCCAGCCTTGGAATAAAACTGCCCCCGCACCTCGTTTACCGGATGAGATTATTCGTAAAACTGCAGAAAAATATCGCGAGGCATGGCAACGCCTAACCCAACAATAGGGACCTAGACCCCTATAAAGACTGCGATAATACAAATTTGAGATTCTTGGAGTATTCATGACGAGTCCGGTCATCGTAGGCGTAGTGATGGGATCAAATTCCGATTGGGATACGATGCAACACGCGGTTCATGTGTTAGAGCATTTTGGCATTGCCCATGAAAAACAAGTGCTGTCCGCCCATCGCATGCCTGATGAAATGTTTGCCTATGCTAAGTCTGCCCAGGCGCGGGGCTTGAGGGCCATCATTGCGGGAGCGGGAGGGGCGGCTCATTTGCCTGGAATGTTGGCATCCAAAACGATTGTGCCGGTATGGGGGGTGCCTGTTCCCAGTAAGTATTTGCGCGGAGAAGACTCTTTATATTCGATTGCACAGATGCCTAAAGGAATTCCAGTAGCAACGTTTGCGATTGGCGAAGCCGGTGCAGCAAACGCAGCCTTACATATCGTTGCTATGCTGGCCCATTCGGACTCTGTGCTCGCAAAAAAATTGCATGAGTTTCGGATAGAGCAAACCCAAGTCGCCAGTGCAATGAAGTTGCCATAAGCGACTTATCTCAATTAGCACTCACCATGAGTTCACCGCAAAGTATGAATTTGAATCATCAACAGGCAATTCTGCCACCTGCATGGCTTGGTATTTTGGGTGGCGGCCAATTAGGACGAATGTTTGTGCACGAGGCGCAATCCTTGGGCTACAAGGTCTGTGTTTTGGATCCCGATCCCTTAAGTCCGGGGGGTGTGGTTGCTGAAAAGCACCTTTGCGCTAATTACGATGATGTAATCGCATTAAAAGAGATGGCAACACTTTGTGCAACCATCAGTACCGAGTTTGAGAACGTTCCAGCGAAGACCTTAGATTATTTTGAAGGGCAGGGGATTTTTGTAGCGCCTCGCGGTGCCTGTGTTTCGATTGCACAAGACCGAATCGTCGAAAAGCAGTTTTTGAAACAATGCCAACAGCTTTCCGGTATCGGCCCTGCACCTCATGCAGTGATTCGCTCAGAGGGTGATCTTGCGGTTCTGCCCGATGATCTATTTCCAGGGATCTTAAAGACTGCGCGCTTGGGTTATGACGGCAAAGGTCAGGTTACGGTCCATCAACGAAATGATTTAGCTAAAGCTTGGCACGATTTAGGCCGCGTGGCTTGTGTGCTCGAAAAACGGATGCCGTTAGCCTTTGAAGTATCGGCATTAGTGGTACGGGGCCATGATGGACAATCCGTTGCATATCCGATTTCGGAGAATGTTCATCGAAACGGGATTTTGCATACCAGCACCGTTCCATCCCCATCCCTTCAGGCTAGCTTACAACCAAAAATCATTGGCGCTAGTCAGTTGATTGCCAAAGAAATGGGCTATGTCGGCGTTTTGTGTGTGGAGTACTTTGTTTTGGATGATCGTACGGTAATCGTTAATGAGATTGCGCCAAGGCCCCATAATTCAGGGCACTACACCATGGACGCTTGTGTAACTAGTCAATTTGAGCAACAGGTCCGAGCCATGGCGCGACTCCCTCTAGGAGACGTCCGTCTGCTAACGAATGTTTCTATGCTCAATATTTTGGGTGATGCGTGGTTTACCTCCGGAGTAATGCAAGAGCCCCCCTGGAATCAAGTGCTGGATCATCCCAGTGCGAAGTTGCATTTATATGGCAAGGCAAGTCCAAAGCTTGGACGCAAGATGGGTCATATCAATTGCTTGGGCCATACCATTGAGGAGGCGAAGCAGGCCTGTGCCGAGGTTGCCAATCATTTAGCGATTGCTCCTTAAGCTTGGTAATGGATGAGCTACATTCGCTTTTATTAGACCGCGCGCTCAACACGATTCGTGCTGGTCAGCTTGTCGCCATTCCTACCGAAACGGTATATGGCTTAGGTGCTGACGCAAGTAATCGCAATGCGGTCCAAAAAATTTATCAACTGAAGGGAAGACCTGCTAATCACCCTCTAATTATTCATGTGCAAGCGCCACTAGCGGGTAGCAAAGATACCGAAAAAGACTGGTTGACCGTTTTAGATCCTTGGACTCGGCATATCTCAGAGGCTGCTCTTACTTTGATTACACACTTTTGGCCAGGGCCCCTAACCTTGGTATTTGAGAAAAGTAAACTAATTTTGGATTGTGTCACCGGAGGACAATCTACCGTTGCGATCCGCTCACCCGCTCATCCACTGACCCAGGAGCTATTGCGTCGTTTTGGAGGCGGCATTGCTGCACCATCTGCCAATCGTTACGGACGTATCTCACCAACCTCCGCCGCGGACGTTGAGACTGAGTTTCCAAATAATCCAAATTTATTGATTTTGGATGGCGGCCCTTGTGAACACGGGATTGAGTCAACGATCTTGGATGTCTCTGGGGAGGGGCCACCTAAATTACTTCGACCAGGATCGATTAGTCCATCCATGATTAAGGCAAGTACTGGAATTGATGTAGTCAGTAGTTCAGGCACAGCGAACCAACCCCGAGTATCCGGTACTCATCTGGCCCACTATGCGCCTCATACCGCCCTGTATCTGTATTCAGAATCTGACATTGCATCTCAACTGAGTGGATTCATGAATCAAGAACCCAAGTTACGATTGGCTGTAATCGTTTGGGAGCATGAGCATTCGCATTATCAAGAGGAACTTAAAGCATATTCACAAAACATAACCTTCATAGCGATTGCGATGGATCCCGCATTGCTTGCAAAGCAACTTTATCGTCTTTTAAGGGATCTTGATCAAGGCCAATACCAAGGCATTTTTATCCCAAGCCCCCCAAAGACTGAGGCATGGGATGCAGTACGTGATCGGCTTCAGCGCGCATCTTTTGGATCTGGACCATCTTCTAATAACCATGTGAGCAGTTGATCGTGTACCTCTTGCCCTCGATTGGCTTTGGGGTCATTGATGAATGAGGTCACTGCATAGATCCGACCTGATTTACTAAAGACATAACCCGAGATGGTGCGCACATGATTTAGGGAGCCTGTTTTAATTCGGGCCTCTGGCTTTTTCTTAAGGTGTAAAAATTTTCGTAATTGCGTAATTAAACGGTGACGCATCGTTCCCTCCGATCCTGCAGCTGGCAAGGTATTGGCAAAGGCCTCTGCAATCGGTAAGTTTTGAGCTGAAATTAAGAGGCTATTGAGGTGACGTGCCGAGATTGCTTCATTACGAGATAAGCCCGAACCATTTTCAATCACTAGTTCCGGAAAATCCAATCCTCGTTGATTAAGCCAGGCCTGCACCACGCCTCTTGCCGATTCGATATCAGCGGGCTTGCCAACTTTTTCAAGTGCTAATGTCAAAAAAACCTGCCTAGCCATGACATTATTTGATAATTTATTAATGTCTTCGGTAGCATCTAACAAACTCAGGCCCTCAAAACTTAATAGAGGACGCGCATACACAGGAACTGACCCAGCTTGACCGCTAGGTGGGCGAACCCAAAGACCCCCAGCATCTTCCCATGCAGCTGTAAACCCTAGAGTCAGAAATGTATCAGGATCAAACTTAACCGCATTGAACGTAATTTCTCGACATTTTTGAGAGAGTTCTCCAGAAAAAACAGCTTTCCACTGAATAGCTGATTTGTTCTTCAGTTGTGAACTTGTAATCTCAGCTGGATTCGGAATAATTTCTAACCGAAGATTGCGCCTTGTTCCATCGCAGGGGGTAGGGCGTATCGAAATATCATTTTGAATCGTAAAACGAGCTAACTTCGGGGTGTAGCTGATTTGAGATCCTTGACCAGTTTTATTAGGATTGATTTCAAAAGATAATGTCCGAAATGCATATAACAAAGGATCTGGAGCGACGTTATAAGCTCGCAAGGTTTCGCCATCAATGGTTACCTCCTCCATCACTTGTTTGGCATACGCACTTCGATCAAAGATTAAATTACCGTCAATGCGTTGTATACCAAGATCGCGTAATTGCTTTGTTAAGCGATCTAGTTCCTCTGGAATCCATTTGGGATCCCCGTGACCTACAAAATAAATATTTCCTTTTAAGGTACCGTTTTGGATCGCACCATCGGTGAAGAGTTCTGTCCTCCATCGATATTTTGGTCCCAAAATATCTAGGGCAACGAGCGTAGTGAGCAATTTGATGGTTGAGGCCGGATTCATTGCCACCTCATCGCGCCAATTTAGGATCTGGCGCGATACGGGCTTAGGATTGGTTGCCGAGGGGATTTCACTGACAGCAATACTGATCGAGTCTTTTGGGATGCCGCTGCGTTTAATCGCCTGTTCAACGCCAATTGGAATTGAAGATTGGGCTACAGCGCGATGACCAAGAAAAGGGGTAAAACAAAAAAGTGCTAGTACTAACCCTAGATATTGAGTTAGAAAACTGCGATTTGGCCGATCAAATTTCATTATTTTTCTAATTTGTCAAAAAGTATTTACAGATTTTCCTCATATCTTTGCTAGGATAAACGTGGAGATCTGGTTTGGCCAAATAATGGCGATTCGCTCCTCGACAAATAACACTTCAATAAAGGAAGTAAATCATGACAAAAGCAGACTTAGTGGATGTGATTGCGGATGGAGCGGATTTAAGTAAAACCAAGGCTGAGGAGGTTCTTAATTTAGCCCTCGATGCAATCAAGGCGAGTGTTGCCAAGGGCAATACGATACAGTTGGTCGGGTTTGGAAGCTTTTCCTTGGGTTCGCGCGCTGCACGAATGGGGCGTAACCCAAAAACTGGCGAGGCCATCAAGATTGCAGCATCCAAGACCGTCAAATTTTCGGCTGGCAAGTCATTTAAGGATGCAGTTAATAAACGCTAGTTCTGATAAAAGTCGCCTAGATTAAGAAAAGCTATTTACGCTTAACTAGGCGCGTTGATTTGTTTTCTTAGGCGATCATTGCTGGTATCAAGAATTCGCTGGAATGATTTCTGCAGGCTTATTAGCTCAGCATCTGATTTTTCTAAGAGAACGCATTGATCATAGAGCCATTGATCTTCACTGAGTAATGCGCCACCTTTGATTTTATGAATCAAGCTCATCAGAGAGTCAAGACTAAGCGTTTCTTTAAGAGCATCCAAGGTTTCAAGTTGAACCTTTAAAACCTCCTCCACAATTAAGTGACTCATGCAAAGTGAGCTAACGGATGGTTTGATAAAGGTGGTCGATGAATGGTGATGTAAGTGCTTTAACAACTCAGACTCAAGGCATTCTAAGCGGATCGGTTTAATCAGAACACCATTCATGCCCGATCCGATCAGTTCAGACTGTGAGGTCTTAGCATAAATGTCTGCTGTAATGCCGATAATGACAATATCACGGTGACCTGAGGCACGAATTTTGCGAGCTAACTCGGTACCATGCATTCCAGGCATCGAGTGATCGGTCAGAATAACATCATACAAATCATCGTGAAGTCGCATAAGCGCCTCATCTCCATTGGCGCACTGGTCAACATGAATACCAAGGGTTTGCAATTGCAAAAATAGGATATGTCGACTCGCTGGATGATCCTCAACAATCAGGGCGCGAATGTTCTTAAATAAGGGATGAGTTGATGCATTGGCAGAGCGTTGGCTATTTTCAATGGAGTGACACGTTCTAGAAAATGCCACAACAAAATTAACACTTGTACCTAGATTGGGCGTACTCTCAATAATCAATTTACTCTGCATTAATCCAATCAGGTGATTGGTAATGCTCAATCCAAGGCCAGTACTTGACCCTGATTCATTATTCGCAGATAAGTGGGAGCGAATTTGCTCAAAGGGCATTTGTACACGCTCAATATCTTCTTTTGCCATTCCAATGCCTTGGTCAATGATTCGAAACTCTAATAATTGACCAGCATGGTCGTTCGCTAGAATTCGAATCTCAAAAAACACAAAGCCTTGCTCTGTAAATTTAATCGCATTACTTAGGAGATTGTGAAGAATTTGACGAATACGTAAAGGGTCAAGAAGTAAGACATCAGCAATACTTGGATCAATAAAGCTAGCTAAATGCAGTCCTTTATTCTTGGCGTATACAAAAAAAGTTTGATTAATTTCGAAAAGAATTTGTTTTAAATCAACTGGCTCATGCTCAACCGTAAATTTCCCTGCTTCAATTTTGGCGATGTCGAGGACTTGATTGAGCATGCCCAGTAAAGAGGCAGCCGATGTATGGGCGCTTTGTAATAATTCCCGTTGATGCTGATTCAATGCGCTATTTTTTAGCAACAGCTCCTGTGCACCGATTACAGCATGCATTGGCGTACGAATTTCATGACTAACGGTTGCTAAGAACGCAGATTTTGCTTCGCTTGCGTCCCGTGCTTCTTGAGCAATACCCATGAGATCAGCCTCTGTGCGCGATTGCTTCTTACGTTGCCAAGCAAAGAAACCAAGCAAGATTGCAATAAATCCAGAGGAACCAGCAATTCCAAACCAAAGCCAATTTATTATATGCTGCGATCGATCTGATGCTAAGGATGGGATGGCTAAAAGTTCACCCATGAAGAAAGGATCTGCTGCATGTAATGACTTTTGCACAATTGAGTGAAGAATGCGGTCTTGATCTGAAATAAACCATCGATACGCAAAAGGCTGATGACCTAGAGGTCGGATTTGTATCTCTTGAAAATTCAGTTGTTTACTAAGATGAACGGCTAAGCGCAAAGGCATAACCGCAAAATGTGCATCACCAGCCATCAATTGTTGAGTAATTAATTCTGGTGAATTGATGAGGTGCCCTCCATTAATTGACTCCGAGAAGCCATAACCTCGATCAAAAAAGACGGTTTTTTCCATCTTCGGGCTCAATGGCAGTGTGTTCTTTGAGTGCGCTGCCAGCACCACATCGTGACCACAAAAAATCGGTTCTGTAAGTCGGCCGGGAACCTCCGATTCCAGTTGCTGATTGGGGTCAATCACAAAACTCACTTCACCATTACGAATTTGATGAATACCAACCTCTTCAGAACTCCGCCATTTTGGTGAAAATTCGAGACCTGAACAATCCTTTAATTTTGAGAACAGTTTGGGATAAATGCCACTATCCCAGTACGGGCGATATTTTTCATGAATGCTAAATTGAACCATTGGATGGGCTTTGATCCACATTTGCTCTGTTTGGGTAAATTGAGGCAATCCCCCTTGAGCATGACCACAATGCATGAAGAACGCGATGCCTAGTCCGAATACCCACTTTGATAAAGAAGACATCGCGCTTCGCCCCAATCTCAGCCTTCAATGATGTGGTTATTACGGCAAAATAGCACCAGATCGGCAATGTTTGAGATCCCTAACTTATCAAATAAGCGATGCTTATAGGTTGCAACCGTTTTACTGCTGATATTGAGGTGATCCGATATTTCTGCATTCGATTTCCCTTTGCCGAGATATTTCATGACTTGTAATTCTCGATCAGAAATCGATACCATCTTTTCGCTATCGGATAAGGCTGCATGGCCATTACGTCCAGTCGAGAAGAAGGTATAGCCTTGAGAAACTGCAACACAAGCCGCCAAGATAATATTTGCGCTAGCCGTTTTGTTCACAAAACCATGAGCACCCAAAGAACGAACTCGACCCCCGTACACTTGCTCGTCAAGGCTTGACAGGATGAGGATGCGAATATTTGGGTATGAGATCCCAATTTTTCGAATGACATCAAAGCCATCGGTTTTGGGCATATCCAAATCGAGAATCACAATATCGGGTTGGACATTCTTTAATACACTTAGGCACTCTTCGCCGCTTTGGGCTTGGGCCACCACTTCAAATGGTACTTGGTTTAACAGCATTGATTTCAACGCCATTAACATGGCGGGATGATCATCAATCAACATCACTTTATTACGCATTACAGGTCTCCTTGTGGTTAAAGTTATTTTGATGTTTGAATGGAAAAAAGTGCCTTACCAATACGACTATCTTGGATATGAATAATTTGATGTCGATTAACCGGTGAGAGCATGAGGCTGCCGTAGCAATAATCGATACCCAGTTGATAGGCAATTTCGTTATCGCGAACAAAGGTGACATTACTGAAATAGGTTTTGCAGGACCACTTCTTCAATAAATGAATTTGGTCAATGAGTTGGGTTCCGCTTAAGGAGCTTGTTTCACGAAGGTGTGAAACATCCAAATGCACGGCCTCAAACTGAAATTGACTAATCAGTTTGATGGTATTGGGGTTTCCATCAAATTGAAGAGCATGAAATAGCACCCCCAAACGCCTTAGCTTCGTGACCGCAGCGGTTAACTCGTTATCGATGTCTTGATGATGCAAAAAGCCAATATTGATTAAACCAATCGGGAGTCTTGAATTTAGAATCAGATCGCATAGTCCATCAACACACGCTGCAATTTTTAGATCCGTCACTTTGATTGGCAGAATGAGGGGGATGATCCGATTACTGCATTGCCAGTAATGAATTGCATCAATTCCCTCCATGCAGTAACGCAGAACCTCGGATGGGGAAGCGCTTAACAAGGGCCGAAATAAAACACCCTTGAGGCTACTTCCAGAGCGATTAAAGATTGGCTCAAAATCAATTCCTCGATATGTCAATGGATCGACGATGTTTCTTGGGGTAGTCTCAGCAAATTGATCTTCATGCTTTGGGCTTTCCCAATATGGCTGTTCAATATCGCGAAGTTGGCGGAAGGGCTTGTTCTTCCATGCCATTACCAAGTTATAAAGCCGTGATTTAGGGCTCATGATCTCTCCAATCGAATATCAACGAGTCTATGCATGCCAAAGGTTTTAAGTAAGGGCATAAAGATGATTTATGTGTAGGAAATCTCCTACAGCTGCCTGACTGTGGCATTCATCATCCAAAACCCGAGTCGTTGGGGTTGAGAAAAGCGGGCTCTTGAAAATAGCTAATGAAGACCTATATAATCAGCACTCACTACACGAGAGTGCTAACAGTGATTATAAATTACTTCATTTCAATGAAAATAATTATATAAATCATATATTTAGCATGATGTGCAGAGATAATGAGGCAGCAAATTTTATTAGTTAATACTTACTAAGATAGGAGAGGGAATGAATTTACGTCCTTTACACGATCGCGTGATTATTAAGCGCTTAGATCAAGAAACAAAAACCGCCTCTGGAATCGTCATTCCAGATAACGCAGCAGAAAAGCCTGATCAGGGCGAGGTATTGGCCGTTGGCCCAGGAAAGCGGGATGATAGTGGCAAATTAAATGCCCCCGACGTCAAAGTTGGTGATCGAGTGCTATTTGGAAAGTATGCAGGTCAGACCGTAAAAGTGGATGGCGACGAGCTTCTTGTCATGCGTGAAGAAGACATCATGGCCGTTGTTCAGAAGTAATTAGGCATCTAGAAAGGAATTTAATCATGGCAGCAAAAGATGTAGTGTTTGGCGATAACGCCCGCGTCAAGATGGTTGAGGGTGTCAACATCCTCGCAAATGCAGTCAAAGTAACCCTTGGACCCAAGGGTCGTAATGTGGTGATCGAGCGCTCATTTGGTGGCCCAACCATCACCAAGGATGGCGTCACAGTCGCCAAAGAGATAGAGCTTAAAGACAAGCTCCAGAACATGGGTGCCCAGATGGTTAAGGAAGTTGCTTCCAAGACCGCTGATATCGCAGGTGACGGCACAACAACGGCAACGGTATTGGCTCAATCGATTGTCCGTGAAGGGATGAAGTATGTGGTTGCTGGCCACAATCCAATGGATCTCAAGCGCGGTATTGATAAAGCGGTAACGGCTGCGATTGAAGAGCTCAAAAAAATTAGCAAACCTTGCACCACCACTAAAGAAATTGCACAAGTTGGTTCGATTTCAGCGAACAGCGATGAGAGCATTGGTAAGCGGATTGCTGAAGCCATGGAAAAGGTTGGCAAAGAGGGTGTGATTACCGTTGAAGATGGTAAGTCACTTGAAGACGAGTTAGAAGTAGTAGAGGGTATGCAGTTTGACCGTGGCTACTTGTCCCCGTACTTCATTAATCAGCCTGAGAAGCAAACCGCTGTTTTGGAAAGCCCTTACATCCTCTTGTTTGATAAGAAGATCAGCAATATTCGCGATCTCTTGCCAGTTCTTGAGAAAGTCGCTAAATCGGGTCGTCCATTGATGATTGTTGCTGAAGATGTTGAAGGTGAAGCCTTGGCAACCTTGGTCGTGAACAACATTCGTGGCATCTTAAAGACCTGTGCTGTAAAGGCTCCTGGTTTTGGTGATCGTCGTAAGGCGATGTTGGAAGATATTGCAATCTTGACCGGTGGCCAAGTGATTGCCGAGGAAGTTGGTTTAACTCTCGAGAAAACCACTCTTGAGCACCTTGGACAAGCTAAACGTGTTGAGATTGGTAAAGAGAACACCACCATTATTGATGGTGCCGGTGATGGAAAATCGATCGAAGCGCGCGTTAAGAACATTCGGGTGCAGATTGACGAGGCAACTAGTGACTATGACCGTGAGAAATTACAAGAGCGTGTTGCTAAGTTAGCAGGTGGTGTTGCTGTAATCCGTGTTGGTGCCGCAACCGAAGTCGAAATGAAAGAGAAGAAGGCGCGTGTGGATGACGCTTTGCATGCAACTCGTGCAGCCGTTGAAGAGGGTATTGTTCCTGGCGGCGGCGTTGCACTGATTCGTGCGAAGCAAGGCATTGCTGGACTCAAGGGCGACAATCCTGATCAAAATGCTGGTATTAGCATTGTGTTGCGTGCGATGGAAGAGCCACTGCGTATCATCGTTTCCAATGCTGGTGATGAGGCAAGCGTAGTTGTTAACTCAGTCGCAGCTGGCAAAGGTAATCATGGTTATAACGCTGCGACCGGTGAGTATGGTGACTTAGTTGCACAAGGTGTGATTGATCCAACCAAGGTTACTAAAACCGCATTGGTCAATGCTGCATCCGTTGCTGCACTATTGTTAACCACTGATTGCGCAATTGCAGAGTCTCCAAAAGAGGAATCTGCAGGTGGCGGTATGCCAGGCGGCATGGGTGGTATGGGCGGTATGGGCGGTATGGACGGAATGATGTAACAAGACTTCGGTCCAAAACAGAGGGCAGCCTAGGCTGCCCTTTTTGTTTCCCAAAATTTTGGATACCATGAGCTGACATTGCGAAAAATGAATGACTATTTTTAATGAATAAAATCACAGTTATCGGAGTCCTACTGTTTCTGTTTGGATGTGCACCACAGGTAAAGCAGCAAGAACCGATCGTTCTTAAAAAGGGTGAGCCAATCCCCTTGGGTGATCAATTTTGGACGCTTGATTTCACCTATTTTTATAAAGGCAAAGAGGTTAAAACTGTTATCAGTCAATATGACCATCGCCGCGATTGTTTTGAGGCGATGTTTAAGATGCAAAAGGAGGCCAGCAAAATGCCTCGTGGTAGCGGAGCGGGTTTATGTAAAAAGTTATTTGTCGACGGACAAGAGCGAACCGATAAGGATCGCTTAGGCTTTCGATAAAAAAAGGCAGCCGAGGCTGTCTTTGATTACTCACAAGAATTGATCAATCCACCGCTTTGACCATATCCTCCACGACTTTCTTAGCATCACCAAAGACCATCATGGTTTTGTCCATGTAGAAGAGCTCATTGTCGAGACCGGCGTAACCAGCTGCCATCGAGCGCTTGTTCACGATGATAGTTTTAGCTTTGAACGCTTCCAAAATTGGCATACCAAAGATTGGGCTACCGGGAGTGCGTGCCGCTGGATTTACCACGTCATTTGCACCCAGAACCAAGACCACGTCTGCCTGTCCAAAGTCACTGTTAATGTCTTCCATCTCAAATACTTGGTCGTACGGAACTTCTGCTTCCGCTAGGAGAACGTTCATATGTCCTGGCATGCGACCAGCAACAGGGTGGATAGCGTACTTAACCGTTACACCATGATGAATTAACTTCTCGGTAAGCTCTTTGAGGGCATGCTGAGCACGCGCTACGGCCAGGCCATACCCTGGAACAATGATCACCGTATCGGCATTGGTCATCAAGAATGCAGCATCCTCTGCGGAACCAGTTTTGTAGTTCTTAGGACCGCCATCATCGCCACCAGCAGCAGCTTCAGCTCCAAAACCGCCGAGAAGAACAGCAGTAATCGAGCGGTTCATGGCCTTACACATAATGTAAGAGAGAATCGCGCCGGAGGATCCAACGCAAGCACCCGCAATGATTAATACAGGATTGTTGAGAGTAAAGCCAATACCAGCCGCCGCCCAACCGGAGTAGCTGTTGAGCATCGATACCACCACCGGCATATCAGCGCCACCAATCGGAATAATCAAGGTGATACCGAGCACTAGAGCAATTGCACACATGATCAAGAATGCGGCATTACTATCGGTGAGGAAGTATGCAACGCCAGCAGCGACCATCAAGATCGCCATGATCAAGTTGAGTAAATGCTGACCTGAAAAGCTCACTGGTTTACCGCTGACCTTACCGGAGAGTTTTCCAAAGGCAATTACGGATGCTGTGAAGGTAATTGCACCAATAAATGCACCAATAAACAACTCAATTTTTTGAGCGCCACTATGGACTTGTGCAGGATTGAAGACCGCGGCAATTGCAATTAATACTGCTGACAAACCGACAAAGGAGTGCATTAAAGCGACAAGCTCAGGCATCTTTGTCATTTGTACGCGTTGCGCTGCAATTGAGCCAATGACAGCGCCAGCGATAATTGCTCCCCCAATTAACCAATATACCGGCTTAAAGGTTGGAATGAGGAAGGTAGTAACAACCGCCAGTACCATCCCAACCATGCCATAGACATTGCCTTGGCGGGAGGTGGTTGGGGATGAGAGTCCTTTGAGTGCCAAAATAAATAGCACGGACGAAACAAGATAAGAAATCGCTGTGAAGTTTGACATGATGTGCTCTCTTATTAGTGACCAGCCGATTCGTTCTTAGGAGCTTTTTTCTTGAACATCTCAAGCATTCGCCGAGTGACCATAAAACCACCAAAGATATTGATCGACGCAAGAAAAATAGCCAGCGCTCCAATCAAGCTCGTTAGGGTAATTTCATCACCGTTAATGACTTCAGTTTGCAACAAGGCGCCCACAATAATGATCCCTGAAATGGCATTCGTGACTGACATGAGCGGGGTATGCAAAGCAGGTGTTACATTCCACACCACGTGGTAGCCAACAAAAATGGCTAATACAAAAACCGTGATGTTTTGGACGGTTAATAGACTTTGAATAGCAGCAGCATCCATTTTGGTTCCCTCAATAATTAATTGGTGCGAATGGCTTGGCCATCACGGCACATCAAGCAGGCGGCAACAATATCGTCATCGGCTGCGGCAGGAATGGCAAGTTGCCCTTCCTTATTAATGATGAGCTTCATGAAATCAAGCAAGTTTCTGGCATAGAGGGCTGAGGCATCCGCAGCCACCATGCTTGGTAAATTGGTGTAGCCAACAATCATTACCCCGTTGTGATTGATTACCTGATCGGCGCGAGTGAGTGGACAGTTCCCCGATCCGTTTTCACCACGACCTGCGGCAATATCAATCACTACAGAGCCAGCTTTCATCTTCTCAACGGTATCGGCATGTAAAAGAACAGGGGGTTTACGGCCAGGAATCAAGGCGGTGGAAATTACAATATCGGCTTGTGCTGCACGCTCAGCCACCAGTGCCGCTTGACGCTTCATCCATGCCTCTGGCATGGGGCGGGCATAACCACCAACGCCTTGGGCAATCTCGCGTTCCTCATCGGTTTCGTAGGGCACATCGACAAATTTGGCGCCAAGGGACTCTATTTGCTCCTTGGCAGCAGGGCGTACGTCAGAGGCCTCAATAACCGAGCCGAGGCGCTTAGCGGTCGCAATGGCCTGCAAACCGGCAACTCCAGCACCCAAGATTAGGATGCGGGCAGCTTTTACGGTTCCCGCAGCCGTCATCAGCATGGGCATAAAGCGCTGATACTCATTCGCGGCCAACATCACAGCCTTGTAACCAGCAATATTGGCTTGGGAGGAAAGGACGTCCATGCTTTGCGCACGCGTAGTCCGCGGCGCGGCCTCAAGGGCGAAAGCGGTGATTCCTTGAGCTGCCATGGCAGAAATTCCTTCATTATCAAAGGGATCGAGCATACCAATCAGGACAGATCCTGATTTGATCTGCTTTAGTTCATCATTCTGAGGTGCACGAACCTTGAGAACAATCTCACAGGCGAATGCATCCGTTGCAGAGCCAATACTGGCACCAACGGCCTCATAGGCGGCATCCGGTAGGCTCGCGTCAACCCCCGCGCCGGATTGAATGATGACCTGGTGACCTTGGCTAATGAGCTTTTTAACGGTTTCAGCGGTCGCAGCAACCCGGGTTTCTCCAGGCCTTGTTTCCAGCGGCACTCCAATGCGCATGGCATATCTCCAAATGCAAGAATTTTAAAAAAAGAACCATCTTAATAAATTAGCCATGCCTTGTGAGCTAGCCCGCCCAGTCTCCTGTATATCCCTTTGGCCAGAGCTTGACCGAGACTTTTACAATGTGTGAGCTTGAAACAATATCTGTATTTTCGCACTTTTTAATGGTTACCCCTGATATTTCTATTTTTCATCAATGACAGCCTTAAATTCCTCAAAAATTACAAGCTCTGCCAAGCCAAAGGTGGTGGTGGGTATGTCTGGGGGCGTTGATTCCTCGGTGGCTGCTTGGTTACTCAAAGAACAGGGCTACGAGGTGGTTGGCCTCTTCATGAAAAACTGGGAAGACGATGATCAGGATGAGTATTGTTCAGCACGGCAAGATTGGATTGATGTTGTATCTGTAGCCGATCTCTTGGGAATCGATGTTGAAGCAGTGAATTTTGCAAAAGAATATCGCGAACGTGTTTTTGCTGATTTCTTGAGAGAGTACGCGGCAGGTCGAACACCCAATCCTGATGTGTTGTGTAATGCAGAGATTAAGTTCAAGGCATTTTTAGATCATGCAATCGATTTGGGGGCTGATCTCATTGCCACCGGGCACTATGCCAGAGTTGAACGGCATGCAGATCGTGTGCAATTGCTTAAAGCTACTGATCTTAATAAAGATCAGAGCTATTTCTTACACCGCTTAACGCAAGCCCAATTATCAAAAGTCTTATTTCCACTTGGCGGAATTACGAAAAAAGAGGTTCGTGAGATTGCTGCAGATTTGGGCTTGCCCAACGCTCGTAAGAAAGATTCAACGGGAATTTGTTTTATTGGCGAGCGCCCATTTCGAGAATTCTTAAACCGCTACTTACCGAGAGCCCCAGGCCCGATCTTGAGTGTGGATGGTAAGCACTTAGGTGAGCATATGGGCTTGGCATTTTTTACTTTAGGGCAACGCAAGGGAATTGGCTTGGGCGGCAGCCAAGACGGAACGGGTGACGCTTGGTACGTGGCCCGTAAAGACGTCACCAATAACACCCTCTATGTGGCACAAGGTCACGATCATCCTTGGCTATTGAGCGAACGGTTGGCGGCAATCGATGCCTCGTGGATTGCTGGCCATGAACCACCCCTTGGTCAATACAGTGCAAAAACCCGTTATCGACAAGAGGATGCACTTTGCGCGATTACAGCGGAACAGGATAATTCCTTCGAGTTGCAATTTAAGGCAGCACAATGGGCAGTCACACCAGGTCAGTCAGCCGTTTTGTACCAAGGAGACGTTTGCTTGGGTGGCGGAATTATTGTTCGCTGAGGATTACTGCGCTGGCGGGGTAGTTTGTTTAAACGAAGTACGTTCCGATAATTGTGCAAAATGCGTTGCAAGATTTGGATATTTAGTTTTCCAATCAAGTTCAGTAAACCGCAATTCAAACCAGCCAAGGGCACATCCGAGGGCGATATCTGCAAGGCTAAATTGATTGCCATGGCACCATTTTGAGCTGCCTAAACTCGTTGACATGGTCGCCATACCTTGATGTACTTTGTGCATTTGTCGGTCAAGCCACTTTTCGCTTTGTTCGCCCTCACCCCGAAATGTTTTTTCAAGGCGTACCAAAATGCCAGCATCGATTATTCCGTCAGCTAATGCCTCCCATGTTTTCACTGCAGCACGCTCTCGTCCAGTAGCAGGGATCAGTTTGCCGACCGGGCTTAAGGTATCGATATATTCGGCAATTACCCGTGAATCAAACATAGCCCCACCATCGTCCATGAGTAAGCATGGAACTTTGCTAAGTGGGTTGAATTCCGCAATGGAGGTACCCGAATCCCAAACGTTTTCAAGTACGAGCTCGGCATCAATCTTTTTTTCTGCCATAACAATACGTACTTTGCGAACAAAGGGACTCGTCAATGATCCAATAATTTTCATAAGAGCGCAGTATAGCAATCTATGGGACTCGTCATAAACCCATTAAAATCAGGTTTTGAACACTTTGTAACGAGAACCCCTTGTCCACGCTAACTTCATTAACTGCTCTATCGCCACTGGATGGCCGATATGCAAAAAAACTGGATGCGCTTCGTCCTTGGTTATCCGAAGCAGCCTTTATGCAACAGCGGGTTGTCGTCGAGATTCAGTGGCTTTTAGCCCTCAGTGAGGCTAAGTTAGCTAATATTCCTAAAATTGACTATGCCGATGAGGCTTTCCTCCTTCAGCTTGCAAGTGATTTTTCAGAGGAAGATGCGCAGCGCATTAAAGACATTGAGGCGATCACCAACCATGATGTTAAAGCGGTGGAGTACTGGTTGAAAGAAAAGGTCGCTAAACGTCCAAAATTATTAAAAGCGAGTGAGTTCATCCACTTTGCATGCACTTCAGAAGACATTAACAATACCTCGCACGGTCTCATGCTCAGGGGCGCACGTGATCATGTATTAATTCCGCAACTGCGGTTGATTTTGAAAGCATTAAATGAGCTGGCGATTCGGCATGCCACCACTCCAATGCTCTCTCGAACCCATGGTCAGCCAGCATCACCCACGACCTTGGGTAAGGAAATTGCCAATATGGCAAAACGTCTAGAGCGGGCGATCCAAACCATTGGTCACGTCGCACTGCTTGGCAAGATGAATGGCGCGGTTGGTAACTACAACGCCCATTTAGCGGCTTATCCTGAGTTTGACTGGGAAGAATTTGCCAAAGGAGTCGTTGAAAAGCGTCTTGGTTTGGAATTTAATCCCTATACGATTCAGATTGAGCCCCACGACGGTATGGCTGAGTTATTCGATGCCATTGCTCGAGCCAATACAATTTTGTTAGATATCGATCGGGATTTCTGGGCTTATATTGCGCTTGGCTACTTTAAGCAAAAAACCAAAGCGGGCGAGATTGGTTCCTCTACCATGCCCCACAAAGTCAATCCGATTGATTTTGAGAACTCTGAGGGTAATCTTGGAATTGCAAATGCACTCCTGCACCACTTGGCTGAAAAGCTTCCTATTTCACGATGGCAGCGCGACCTTACTGACTCAACCGTCTTGCGTAATTTAGGCCCAGCATTTGGTCACAGTGTGTTGGCATATGACAGTGCCCTGCGCGGACTTTCTAAATTGGAAGTGAATGAGGCCGCAATTGCATCCGATCTTGATAATTGCTGGGAAGTTTTGGCTGAGCCTATTCAGACCGTGATGCGTCGTTACGGAATTGAGAACCCCTATGAGCAGTTGAAAGATTTAACTCGGGGTAAGGCGATTACTCGTGAGGTATTGCATCGTTTCATTAAAACCCTTGCGATTCCTGAGCCAGAGAAGAAACGCTTATTAAAAATGACCCCCGCTTCATATACGGGCAAGGCAGCTGAGTTAGCATCGCGATTGAAGTCAAGTAAGCGTTGAGTCGATCCAAACATCCGATCGCGCATTATCCCTTTGGCCTCTATTTTTTGTATGAGGCAATTTGGCATTTATTAATACTGCTTGTCATTTTGCGCCTCCTGTGGCGTAGTCGCCAACATCGGGGTTATCGTCAACATATCGCTGAACGCTTTGGATTCTATGGAGCAAAAAAATTACAAACTCAGCCGATATGGATTCATGCCGTTTCGGTGGGGGAAACGCATGCAACCCAAGCATTAATTGAGAAACTGCTCCATGAAGGTCACCCTGTTCTTTTAACGCACATGACTCCAACAGGGCGTGAAGCGGGTAGCGCACTTTATTGGAAAGCAATTCAGCAGGGTCGACTTCAGCAGGTTTATTTACCCTACGATATTTGTTGGGCGATCGAGCACTTCCTAAAGCATTTTCGACCCCAACTTGGACTACTCATGGAAACCGAGGCATGGCCAGGTTTTGTATTTCGGGCGCACCAGCTCGGGATACCCCTTTTCCTAATCAATGCTCGCCTATCTGAACGTAGCTTTAAACGTGTGCAGAGTTTTGGGCAGGCAGGGCAGGTTCTCTTCCAATCGTTTACTGGAATTTTGGCTCAGTCAGGGCATGATGCAAAGCGCTATCAAGCTCTTGGCGTCAAGAATATTCACATCGTTGGTAATATGAAGTTTGATATCGCAAGTCAACCAGAAACACTCGCTCTTGGAATGCATTGGAAAAATGCGATTCAAGCCCAAGGCCGGTTAGCGGTTTGCGCGGCAAGTACGCGAGCCGGTGAAGAGGCAATTATCTTAGAAGCTTGGAAACATATTCTGACAACCAACAACTGGACGAGCCCACCGTTATTGATGATGGTGCCGCGCCATCCAGATCGCTTCTCTGAGGTTGCTGATCTCATTTATCAATCCGGGTTGGCTTTTGAACGCCGCTCAGGCATGAGTGATCCGCGTTCCAGTGAAGAGGTAGACCCATCCTTGCATTGGGCAAAAATCGATGTTCTGCTTGGTGACTCAATGGGGGAGATGGCGGCTTACTACGCTGCTAGTGATTTTGTGGTGATGGGGGGTAGTCTTTTACCAACCGGTGGGCAAAATCTCATTGAGGCATGTGCAAATGGTTGCCCAGTGATTTTGGGGCCGCATACTTATAATTTCCAGAAAGCTAGTGAGGATGCCATTGCTTGCGGCGCAGCGATTCGAGTGACTGGTGATTTGAATTCAGAGTTAATAAACGCCTTGGCTAAAGCGATCGAGGAACTACTGGTCAATAATGCAGAGCGTAAAAAACGCACAGATTACGCCCTTCATTTTGCTGCAGAACATCAAGGTGCAACCCAAAGAATCTTAGATCAACTTAAACCTGAGCTCCAAAATTAGGATCATCAGGCCGATTATTTTCATTTGGTTTGCGATCCGCTTTGATGAGGTCTTCGCGCTTAATACCAAGCCACATTGCAATGGCAGCGGCGACGAATACCGATGAATAAATTCCAAACAAGATGCCAATTGTTAGCGCAAGGGCAAAATAGAAGAGAGACGGCCCACCAAAAATAAGCATCGCAACCACCATCATCTCGGTGCTACCGTGTGTGATAACGGTGCGGCTAATCGTACTGGTAATGGCGTTATCAATAATTTCGCGGGTGCTCATCTTGCGCTGCCTACGAAAACTTTCACGAATCCGGTCAAAGATCACCACCGACTCGTTCACCGAGTAGCCAAGAACCGCTAATACAGCGGCCAGTACGGAGAGCGAAAACTCCCACTGGAAGAAGGCAAAGAATCCCAGAATGATCACCACATCATGCAAGTTCGCCAAAATACCAGCCACGGCAAATTTCCACTCGAAACGGAATGCGAGGTAAATCATGATGCCGATCACTACAAAGATGAGAGCTTTAATTCCGTCAACAGCAAGCTCTTTGCCAACTTGAGGCCCTACGTATTCAACGCGTTGTAGTTTTGCCCCAGAATTATTGGCCTCAAGTACTTGCATGACCGCAGTGCTTTGCTGTGCTGATGGAATGACTTGACCAGTTTGATCGCGTTGCAGAGGCAAGCGAATCATGACGTCACGAGAGCTACCAAAGTTTTGTACTTGCGTATCGGTGTATCCAATTTTGGCAATCTGATCACGAATGGAGTCGAGCGGCGCGGTTTGGGAATAAGAAATCTCCATCACCGTACCACCGGTAAATTCAATCGAGAGATGCAAACCTTTTTGCCAAATAAAAAAAACGGCAGCTAAAAATGTAATAAACGAGAATGCATTGAGTAGTAATGCATGGCGCATGAAGGGAATATCTTTGCGGATTCGAAAAAATTCCATGACTTATTTCTCTTGTGGCCGCCAGACTTGGCCAATCGAAATGGACTGCAATTTCTTTTGACGTCCGTACCAAAAGTTCACCACGCCGCGTGCAAAGAAGACGGCGGAGAACATTGAGGTCAAAATACCAAGGCAATGCACTACTGCAAAGCCTTTAATGGGACCCGAGCCAAAGGCAAGCAGGGCTAAACCAGCAATGAGCGTGGTGATGTTGGAGTCCAAGATCGTGGCCCACGCCTTATCAAATCCAATCGCAATCGCCGTGTGGGGAGCTGCGCCATTGCGCAGCTCTTCCCGAATCCGCTCATTGATGAGCACGTTGGAGTCAATCGCCATGCCAATCGCCAATGCCATCGCTGCAATGCCAGGCAGAGTGAGCGTGGCTTGTAGCATTGATAGCAAAGAAATCAAAAGAACCAAATTAACCCCAAGCGCAATGACTGAGAATGTGCCAAAGAGCATGTAATAGGCAATCATGAAAATCGCAATGGCTGCAAAGCCATAGATGAGAGAGGTAAATCCCTTCTCAATATTTTCAAGACCCAAGCTTGGGCCGATCGTCCGTTCTTCAATAATTTCCATTGGGGCAGCCAAGGATCCAGCGCGCAGAAGGAGTGCAAGATCATTGGCACTCTCAGTGGTCGGTTGCCCAGTAATCTGAAATTTAGAGCCAAACTCACTTTGAATCGTCGCAATGGTGAGTACCTCACCCTTACCCTTTTCAAACAGAATCATGCCCATGGGCTTACCAATGTTCTCACGCGTTACTTCTTGCATCACTCGTCCGCCAGCCGCATCAAGTGAGATATTGACGGAGGGCCGTTGATTTTGATCAAAGCCAGCGCTGGCGTCGGTAATGCGATCGCCTGTAAAGATCACAGATTTTTTAAAGACGCCGAGACGATTCTCGCCAAAACGAAATACATCGGTGCCTGGTGGCGGGGTTTCATTGAGACCAATCGTTGAAGCGACTGGATCAGCTAGACGCGATTCAAGGGTTGCGGTTCGACCAATAATATCTTTAGCACGCGCAGTATCCTGAACGCCTGGAAGTTGCACCACAATGCGCTCAGACCCTTGTTGCTGGATGACTGGTTCCTTGACCGCTAATTCATTGACTCGTTTGTTGAGGGTAATGATGTTTTGCTTGACGGCATTTTCTTGAACTTCTTTAAGTGCGCTTGCCTTAAATCGTCCAACGAGTTTGGCACCATCAGCTGCCTTTTCAATCAGCCACTCCAATTCTGCTTGAGGACCTGCCAGTGCCGTGCGGGCAGCATCTGCTTCTGAAGTCGATCCAAAGCGAATCGTAATGGTGTCACCCGCACGCTCAATGCCTTGATGACGAATCCCTTTATCACGCAGTTGTCCCCGAATATCGGTCGCTAAGGAAGTCAGTTTCTTCTGGACTGCGCCTTGCATATCGACTTGCAACAAGAAAT
>VGIH01000014.1 GCA_016867965.1 Betaproteobacteria bacterium
TGACAATCTTAGACTGGCCACCAGTTGGCAAGAAGGTACCTGTGGTGGTGTTGAAATACTTTGGTCCAAGCGAACCCGGTACATACCCCCTCACCGAACCAATACCTCCTACGAAATAGTTCTTAGTAATGGGATATGGCTTGTTACCATAACCCTCGCCGTAGCCAATCTCTCCATTAAAGGACAGGATATTGCCTTTGGAGAATGAATGGTATTGCTGATATTGGGCATTTAATTGATAGAACAGCAGATTACCAAGAGGTGTTCCAACTTCTCCCGATAGACGTTGGAGCGATCCTGTGGATGGAATCAGGGCACTATCGCGGCCGTCGCGAGTCCAGCCAACAGTCAGAGGAATGTTGTACGTTTGCACCCGTCCGCCAGGGGGAGTTCTAACTCCCCATGCGTTAGCGTAGTTTTGGTAAGGCTGGGGAGTGTTTTGCGTAACGTTAATATCAAATAGTTCGAAGGCGGTACCAAAAAAAACTCGATCAACTTCTGTATAAGGCACGCCAAATTTTAAATTGGTGCCAGTTGATTTTATTTGATAATTTGGATCTCCAACGTAATACAGTGGCTTATTGGAACGATAGAAAAAGTCAGTGTATCGACTAATACCATCCTCAGTAAAGTAAGGGTCGTACTGTGAAAGTGCTACGGATTGATTAATCTTGCCGAGCGAGAAATTAAGACCAATACTGGTTCCGGTTCCGAACGCATTTTCTTGATTAATACCGGCGGTCAGGATTAATTTTTCAGTAGAAGAAAATCCGGCACCAATCGAAATCGCACCGGTTGGTTTTTCCTCAACCTTGACGTTCACATCGACCTGATCGGGCGAGCCAGGAACATCGGCGGTGGTAATTTCACTATCCTTCACATAACCAGTTCGACCAATCCGCTCTTTAGAGATTCGGATCTTTTCACTATCAAACCAGGCGCTCTCAAACTGTCGCATTTCACGCCGAATCACCAGATCCCTCGTCTTTGAATTACCCGTAATTTCTACCTTACGCACATAGACTCGACGCCCCGCATCAATCACCAGCGTTATATCCACCTCATTTAAATCACGTCGGATATCGGGCTGTGGATTGATGACTGCAAAAGCATAGCCATACGAACCAAGTTTCTCAGCAATTGCTTTGGTACTTTCTGCCAACTTTGCCGATGAGAAGGTATCGCCAGCTTTGATGGTCAATAGAGATTGAAACTCTTTTTCCTTGCCCAATAGTTCACCAGCCAGGCTAATGTTCTTGACGGTAAATTTATTACCTTCACGAATACTGATTGTCAGATAGATATCGCGTTTATCCGGAGTAATAGAAACCTGGGTCGATTCGATCACAAACTCAAGATAGCCCCGATTTAGATAATACGAACGAATGGTCTCGAGATCAGCGGTTAGCTTTTGCTTCGAGTACAAATTATCTTTGGAGTACCACGACAGCCAACCACCGGTTTGCAGCTGCATCTGACTGCGCAAAGTGCTTTCACTAAATACCTTGTTACCAATGAAATTAATTTCCTTAATCTTGGCTACCGGCCCTTCATCAATATTGAAGAAGATCGCTACTTGATTTCGCGCTCCTGGCGTAACCGTTGTAACCACCTCGGCTGCAAACAATCCCTTACTCACATATTGACGCTTGAGCTCCTGCTCCGCTTTATCAATCAAGGCCTTGTCATAAAAACGGGCATCCGCTACCCCGACGCTTCGTAATGATTTGCGAACCACTTCAGGATCAAATTCCTTCATACCCGTGAACTCAATCCGGGAGATCGTGGGGCGCTCATCCACAATCACAATTAGGACGTCGCCCTGTGCCTGAATTTGCACATCCCGAAAGAATCCAGTCGCATATAAGGCTTTAATCGAATCAGCAGCCTTTTCGGGGGTAAAACGCTCACCCACTTGAACGGGGAGATAACTAAATACGGTGCCAGGCTCAACCCGCTGTAAACCTTCAACCCGAATATCTTTAACAACAAATGAGTCCGCAGCAACTGCTGGTTGAGTCAATGCAGCCATGGCTAAAAAGATAGCGCTAAAGCTAGCGGCCAAATAGCGCATCAGGCGATTGAGAAATGACGAAAAACGGATCATGAAGACGGAAATAAGCGTTGTAGATCGTTAAATACAGCAAATAGTGTGAGTGCAATGATTAATATAAAGCCAAACCGCTGAAAGACCGCTTGCAACTGAATGGATAAGCGCCTTCCAGTGACTAGCTCCCATGCATCATACATGAGCTGGCCGCCGTCCAACATTGGCAAAGGGATAAGGTTTAATAAACCGATACTGATGCTGAGAAGTGCCAGAAAAGAGACGAAGGATTGCCAGCCAAACTGTGCTGATTTGCCCGCCATATCAGCAATACTTATTGGGCCACTGAGCTGCTTTAGGGAGGTCTCCCCGGTAACTAGACCAATCATCATTCGCGTCGAGACTTTGGTAATCAACCAAACCCGTTCACCCGCATAAATAAGTGAATCAATTGGACCGAGCTGAAGCTCAAACCATGTGGACTCTCCCCCGGCATCTTTACCTGGAATGGGTAGAATGCCCAAACGTGCAAAGGGGTCCGTGCCCGGGGAGAGGCGGGGCAATGCATCTCCCTTAAATTCCACGACGTGACGCTTTCCAGACTCTGCCTCTAGCTCTAGCGAGAAGCCGCGCTCTGCAGTAATTGCGTCTAATAAACGCCAACGCAAATCGTTCCAACTCACAATCGGTATAAATTCGTCATCGCCTGAAGTCTTCCAAGCCAAAATCTCATCGCCTTTTTCCATATCCAGCTGGGCTGCTATGGTTTGCTCAGCAGGCGCCTGTATTTGTGCAGGCAATTGGGGTACACCATTGATGTATATGAATGCCAACAAGATGACCGCTAATAAGAAGTTGGCAAGCGGACCAGCAGCAACAATGAATGAGCGCTGCCATAAAGGTTGGGTATCAAAGGCGACCGCTTGCTCCTCTGGTGAAATCTGCTGCTCGGAATCACGCCCATCCAAAAGCTTTACATAACCACCCAAAGGAATGGCAGCAATTACCCACTCAGTTCCAGACTTTGTTTTTAGGGTCAAAAGTGGTTTGCCAAAACCAACTGCAAACCGTAATACCTTAACCCCGCACATGCGAGCGGCACTGTAATGCCCAAACTCATGAAAACTCACCAAGATACCGATGGTGATTAAGAAATAAAGAAGTGTTGAAATCGCTTCCATGCTTATTGGCGTGCAATCCAATCACTGGTTCTAAGGCGAGCCTCTCGATCAACCGCTAAAACTTCATCTAAAGAGCCTGCCTTTTGACCGGGGAGTTGATTAAGCGCAAACTCAACAGCCTGCGCTATTTTTAAATACGGTAAGCGGCCTTCAAGAAAAGCAGCAACTGCAATCTCATTGGCAGCATTTAGAACCGTTGGGCTCGTCCCCCCCTGCTTTGCAGCAGCAAATGCAAGTCCTAAGCATGGGAAACGCTGCAGATCTGGTTCAGTAAAGTGCAAGCCTGATAACTGAGTCAAATCAAGAGGCGCAACGCCAGCATCGATTCGATTGGGCCAAGCTAAACCAAAAGCAATCGGTGTGCGCATATCTGGTTGCCCGAGTTGGGCCATGACCGAACCATCTCGATAACGCACCATGGAATGTACTACGCTCTCCGGATGAATGAGCACCTTAATTTGGTGGAGCGGCAAACCAAACAACCAATGCGCCTCAATCACCTCAAGACCCTTGTTCATCATCGTTGCAGAATCAACTGAAATTTTGCGACCCATCACCCAGTTCGGATGGGCGCATGCCTGATCCGGCGTGATATTGGCCAGCTGATCAATTGGAGTATTTCGGAAAGGGCCACCAGAAGCTGTCAACCAAATTTCTTCAACCCCTAAACGCTCTTTCATCCGTATTGTGTGTTTAGGATTTGTAAAGTGTGGTGGTAAGCACTGAAAAATTGCATTGTGTTCACTATCGATTGGCAGCAACTCTGCACCACCTCGGATTGCGGCATTCATAAAAATATCCCCAGACATCACCAGAGACTCTTTATTCGCAAGCAATACTCGTTTGCCAAGCTCAGCTGCTCGTAAGGTAGGTAAAAGACCCGCGGCACCAACAATGGCAGCCATGACGGTATCGCAGTCACTTTCTGAGACTGCGGTAATGAGACCGGCCTCGCCATGATGCACTGCAATCGATAGGCCCCGGCCTTCTAGGAGTTCCTGTAGCGTTTTTGCGTCAGTTGCAGAGTGAACGACTGCGATCTTGGGCTTGAACTCTAAACATTGCTCAGCCAAACGTTCGATTTGCCGACCTGCAGTGAGTGCAGTCACCCTAAATTGATCTCGATGAGCGCGCACCACATCAAGCGTATTCACGCCGATTGATCCGGTGGATCCTAAAATGCAAAGCTTTCGCGTGATGAGATCGTGCATAGTACGAGGTGGTTTTAGCTTCTCACCATTATCGAGAATAATGCGGCAATTGGCATGACGGGTAATAAAGCATCAACGCGATCCAAAAATCCGCCATGACCTGGTAATAAATGACTGCTGTCCTTCACTTTTGCAATCCGTTTGAGCTGCGACTCAAACAGATCTCCCATAATGCTATAAGCCACCAAAATTACCGTCATCAGGAGCATCCAACCCCAACCCCATTTACTCTGTGAAGCCCCAAATAGGGTATCGCCGGCAGGTAAATACCATGCACAGGCGGTCGCATACATCAAACAGAGTACTAAACCACCGACAGCCCCCTCCACTGACTTACCCGGACTAATTTGGCTCGCAAGCTTTCGTCGACCAAAGGACTTACCAACAAAATAGGCGCCAATATCAGCAAGCCAAACCAATATCAAAGCGCTCAATAACCACCACAAGCCAATCTCACGGAGCACATCCAAAGACAACCACGCGGTGGGCAAAATAATGAATCCAAGGACACTAAAAATAAATCGCCACCGCAACAATGAAAGATGAATTCCTTGGGATAGGATCATTGGCATACCAATTAACCAAAAGGCTAGAGCAATACTCAGTAAAGCAATTTCTACCGAGGGAATTGCGAAGAGCCCTAGAAAAAGAACAATCATGGCGCACACCAGAGCATAAAAATAAGCTGCATACGATGCATTGGGAGCGATTAAGCGACTCCACTCCCAAGCGGCTGCCACGAGAACCAAAAAAAATAAACCAGAGAGATAGATCGGGGGCAGCAAAAATAATACTGGCAACAAAATACCCAGCATAACGATAGCCGTTGCGATCCGAGTTTTAAGCATGCCAATTAGACGGCATCGGAGAGGGGCATCGGGTTGGATTCGTTCACCAATTGCGCACTGGTTCGACCAAAGCGACGCTCCCGTTGGGCGTACCAAAGAAAGGCTTTTTGCAGCTCCGTAGCATCAAAATCTGGCCAAAGAATGTCGGTGAAATACAGCTCGGTGTAGGCTAGTTGCCACAAAAGAAAATTACTGACCCGCTGTTCTCCACCTGTGCGAATAAATAGATCAGGCTCTGGCGCATAAGCCATGGAAAGATGAGGAGTTAACCACTCCTCTGGAATACTCCCAGGATCAAGATGGGGATTTTGAGCAAATGCTTTTTGCATAGCCTGCAAAATATCCCAACGACCGCCGTAATTGGCGGCAATCGTCAGGGTTAAGCGGTTGCAATCCTTGGTTTTTTCTTCCGAGAACTCAACCATATCGCTAATTGCGCTTCCGAAGCGACTAAGGTCGCCGATCATCTTGAGGCGAATATTATTTTCAGCAAGGCGCGTAACTTCTTTGCGGAGGGATTTAAGAAAGAGCTTCATTAAAAAGCCCACTTCTTCTGGGGGTCTTCGCCAGTTCTCCGAACTAAAGGCAAACAACGTTAAGTACTCAACGTTTTGCTTAACGCACTCCTCAACAACTTTGCGAACGGCCTCGAGTCCCTCTGAATGACCAGCCACGCGCGGCATAAATCGCTTGGTTGCCCATCGACCATTACCATCCATGATGATGGCCACATGCTTGGGAACACTACCAACGGCAGGAACGGCGAGCGTGGAGCTGGTAGTGGCTTGGGTCATTTGACCAAATCAAGACGGTTAAACCGTCATGATTTCCTTTTCCTTTTCAACCACTAATTTATCCACGTCTGCCACAAACTTATCAGTCAGTTTCTGGATCTCATCATGGGCACGACGTTCATCATCCTCGGAGATTTCCTTATCTTTGGTAAGCCGCTTTAAATGCTCATTGGCATCGCGTCGCAGATTACGAATCGCTACTTTAGTCTCTTCACCCTCCGCCTTTACGACCTTCGTGAGTTCTTTACGACGCTCTTCGGTCAAAGGAGGCATTGGTACCCGAATAACAGTGCCTTGGGTTGCGGGATTTAGACCAAGATCGGATTCGCGAATCGCTTTCTCAACCACTGCCACCATGTTTTTTTCCCAAGGAGTCACATTAATGGTACGCGCATCGGCGAGTCCCAAATTAGCTACTTGCGATATTGGTGTTGGATTACCGTAATAATCCACCATCAGATGCTCCAAAATACCGGGGTTGGCTCGACCAGTTCTAATTTTTGCGAGATTAGCCTTAAACGCCTCAATGGACTTTTGCATTTTTTGATCTGCATTGGTCTTTATTTGTCCAGCCGACATGCTACTCTCCTTTTAAACGTGAACTAGGGTACCCTCTGGTTCACCCCGAACAACACTTAATAATGCACCTGGTTTTAAGATCGAAAACACACGGATAGGTAATTTTCGATCACGGCATAAAGCAAATGCAGTTGCATCCATCACCTGAAGATTTTTGATGAGGCACTCATCAAAGGTAATTGTGGGATACAAGGTTGCGTTTGAATCTTTATTGGGATCGCTGCTGTAAATACCGTCAACCTTGGTTGCTTTGAGCATCACCTCAACACCCATTTCTGCAGCGCGTAATGCGGCGGCTGTATCAGTGGTAAAAAATGGATTACCCGTTCCAGCAGCAAAGATCACGACCTTGCCTTCTTTCATGGCTCGAATGGCTCTTGGCCGAATATAAGGCTCGACCACTTGATCCATCCGTAAAGCAGACTGCACTCGAGCCTCAACACCTTTTTGTCTGAGCGCATCTTGCAAGGCTAATGAGTTCATCATGGTAGCCAACATCCCCATGTAATCCGCAGTGGCCCGATCCATTCCAGCCGCACCGCCAGCTACCCCACGAAAGATATTGCCGCCGCCAATTACGATCGCTATTTCAACACCGAGTTGAACCACCTCAGCGATTTCGGTAACCATGGAATCAATCGTCTTCGGATTGATTCCATAGGCATCCTCACCCATCAGGGCCTCACCCGACAACTTCAGTAGAACGCGTTGATATCCCGGCATATACCTTACGCAGTTGCCTTTGCGGCAGCAACTTGGGCAGCGACTTCCGCAGCAAAATCGTCTTGACGCTTTTCAATTCCCTCACCTACCACATACAGAGTGAAGGATTTAATCGTCGTATTAGCTACTTTTAGCATTTGCTCAACGGTTTGCTTATCGTTCTTTACAAAGGCTTGGTTTAACAAAGAGACTTCCTTTAAATACTTTTGCACTGAACCCTCAACCATTTTGGCAGCGATATCGGCCGGCTTGCCCGACTCCAATGCCTTTTGCTCAGCAATCTTGCGCTCGGTAGCAATATTTTCTGCTGGAACATCCGCAGTTGATAGAGAAACGGGCTTCATTGCCGCAATATGCATAGCGACATCTTTTGCCGCCGTTGCATCGCCCTCAAACTCGACCATTACACCAATTCGGTTACCGTGGAGATAAGAAACCAATTGGCCGCCACCAGTAAAACGCTTAAAGCGGCGGGGGTTCATGTTCTCACCGATCTTTCCGATCAACTCGGTGCGCACGGCCTCGACAGGCTTACCATTGAGCTCAAGAGTAGCTAATGTGGCGACATCTGCAGGATTCTTCTCGGCAACCAGTTTGGCACAGCCATTACTAAACGCTAAGAAGTCATCATTTTTCGATACGAAATCAGTCTCGCAGTTCACTTCTAATAAAGCACCGGTTGTTCCCTGAATATAGGAAACAATGACACCTTCTGCGGCAATTCGTGAGGCGGCTTTACTGGCTTTGCTTCCCAGTTTCACGCGCAGAATTTCTTCGGCTTTGGCTAAATCACCATCGGCCTCCGTTAATGCTTTTTTGCACTCCATCATGGGAGCATCGGTTTTGGCGCGGAGTTCGCCAACCATTGCTGCAGTAATCGCGGGCATCAGTCTTCCTTCCCTTCTTCAACAAACTCTTCATCGCCCTCTTTAACCGAGTCCAAGACTTGCTGCACAGCATTTGCCTTACCTTCTAGGATGGCATCTGCGATTCCACGAACGTAAAGAATGACCGCTTTACTCGAGTCATCATTACCAGGAACAATGTAATCAACACCCTCTGGAGAATGGTTAGTATCCACCACAGCAATTACTGGGATACCTAACTTATTTGCTTCAGTAATAGCGATTTTGTGATAACCAACGTCTACAACAAAAATGGCGTCGGGGACACCATTGAGGTCCTGAATTCCGCCAAGTGATTTCTGTAACTTATCAAACTCGCGCTCATTGGTGAGGGCATCTTTTTTCGAGAGCTTCTCCCAATCACCAGCCTCTTTTGCGGCAGCCATGTCTTTTAAGCGTTTGATGGAGCCTTTAACCGTTTTGAAATTGGTAAGCGTACCTCCAAGCCAACGGCTATCAACGTATGGCATACCAGCGCGGGTCGCCTCTTGGGCAATAATTTCTCGCGACTGGCGCTTGGTACCAACAAAGAGAATCGTGCCACGATTAGCAGCCACCTGACGCACAAATTTCAGGGCATCCTGAAACATGGGCAGGGTCTTCTCTAAATTAATAATATGAATTTTGTTGCGATGGCCAAAAATATAAGGGGCCATCTTGGGGGACCAGAAGCGCGTTTGGTGACCAAAATGGCACCCAGCTTCCAGCATTTCACGCATTGTCACTGACATTACAATCTCCTAAGGGTTGGTTCTAAGATCAAGTCCTGACTGCGCTTAAAAACGCCACCCTGGATGGCTTGATCTGGGATTTCGGTCTCACCATAAGCCCGATTGCTAAATTATACCTTAAATATCAATCCACTAGTGATCAATCAATTACTCGATATCGATTGGATTCGGCCATAATATGACCTATGCATAGTGTATTTACTGATGAAAAAGACCTACAAGGGATGCGAGAAGCTGGCCGCCTAGCGAGCGAGGTTCTCGATTACATTGGCCCCTTTGTCAAACCCGGAGTTAGCACGGGGGAACTAGACCGTCTTTGCCACACTTATATGCGCGATGTTCAACACACCATTCCGGCCCCACTGAACTATCAACCTCCAGGCTACCCCCCCTTTCCGGCATCGATCTGCACCTCAGTGAATGATGTCATTTGCCATGGCATTCCAGGTGACAAAGTGCTTAAAAATGGGGATGTTGTCAATTTGGATATAACGGTAATCACCCAAGCCGGCTATTACGGGGATACCAGTCGGATGTTTGCGGTCGGTGATATTTCGATCCTTGCTACACGGCTCAATCAAATCACATTTGAATGCATGTGGCTTGGTATTGCCCAAGTCAAACCCGGAGCTCGTTTAGGCGATATTGGTTTTGCAATTCAATCGCATGCCGAACAGGCTGGCTATTCGGTGGTGCGCGAATACTGCGGCCATGGTATTGGCAAGGTATTTCATCAAGATCCTCAAATTCTTCATTATGGAAAGCCAGGTACGGGAGAGGTGTTAGAAGAGGGGATGACCTTTACGATTGAGCCAATGATCAATGCTGGTCGACGCGAGATTCGGACGATGCCGGATCAATGGACTGTGAAAACAAAAGATCGCAGCCTGTCAGCACAATGGGAGCACACCGTTTTGGTCACTCAACATGGCGTTGAGGTCTTAACCTGGTCTGCAGATACGCCCAAGGCTCCCGCTTGTGTTGGCAACCTAAGCTATCGACCGAGCGCAATCGCTGCTTAGTTTTACTTCATCCTCGCAAATTTGGCCATGAGTTCGGAATCCCATCCACTCAAAAATGCTCGCTCATTAGCGTGTTCTGATTTTTTAGCTCATCAGAACGTCGGCAAATTGATGCAACGTTTAACGCAAGCAACTGACCAACAACTTCTGGATTTATGGAATCGCTGCAATCTCAGTACGGATGCCGCTTTGCTAGCCGTTGGTGGCTATGGTCGCTCTGAACTCTTTCCATACTCAGACATTGATATCTTGATCTTACTTGATGACGCTCGAAGCACTGATCCTGAGTTGCAGTCCAATCTAGAATCTTTTATTGCGCTCTGTTGGGACTCTGGTCTAGAAATTGGCTCGGCCGTTCGTACTCTTTCGGAATGCCTATCCGAAGCGCAACACGACATTACAGTTCGCACCTCAGTGTTAGAAGCCCGCTTATTGGGTGGTCATCGCGGTCTATTCAAATTATTTAAGCGCAGCTTCGATGAGGCAATGGATCCCAAAACCTTCTTCCAGGCAAAGTTATTGGAACAGCAGCAGCGGCACTACAAGTATCAAGAAACTCCCAATGCACTCGAGCCAAACTGTAAAGAGAGTCCAGGGGGCTTACGTGATCTTCAAATCATCTTGTGGGTCAGTAAAGCAGCTTCGCTTGGCAATAGCTATACCGATTTATTTAAACGGGGTTTAATTACAGAACGCGAGCTCAAAGAACTTAGTCGCAATCAGAAGTTACTGCAAAACATTCGAGCGAATTTGCATTTACTTGCTAAGCGCCGCCAGGATGTTTTGGTATTTGATCTTCAAGCAGGTCTTGCTAAACAAACCGGTATTCATCAAGAATCTGGTCGACTTGCCAGCGAGGAGTTAATGCGCCGTTATTACTGGGCTGCGAAGGCCGTGAGCCAACTCAATACGATTCTTCTCCAAAACATTGAAGCAATCCTGTTCCCAAATGAATCGCGTACGACCTACCCCATCCCCGGATCCGATAACACCATGTTTATCGAACGCCAAGGTTTATTAGATATTGTCGATCCTCAGCTCTATCAAAAGCATCCCGAGCAAATATTACGAACATTTTTAGTGTTTGCCCAAAATCCAGCAATCAATGGCCTTTCAGCCTTCGTCTTTCGAGCACTCTATAACGCAAGGCAACTCATGAATGCGTCGTGGCGTAAGGATCCCCGCAATCGAGCGGTGTTTATGGAGCTACTCAAACTGCCCGATGGCGTAACTACCGCCTTTCGTCTTATGAATCAAACCAGTGTTCTGGGGCGCTACTTACCGTCGTTTCGGCGCATTGTTGGTCAAATGCAGCATGATTTATTTCATGTGTACACCGTGGATCAACACATCTTAATGGTCTTACGTAATGTGCGGCGTTTCTTGATCCTTGAGCATACGCATGAGTTTCCATTCTGTAGCAACCTCATTGCAAGCTTTGATAAAAACTGGATCATTGCCTTAGCTGCCCTCTTCCATGATATTGCGAAGGGTCGTGGTGGCGATCACTCCGAACTCGGAAAACGCGATGCGCGAACTTTTGCTAAAGAGCATGGCTTAGCCTCTGATGAAACCGAGTTGTTGGTTTGGCTAGTTGCCGAACATCTAACGATGAGTCAGATTGCTCAAAAGCAAGATATTACTGATCCTGCAGTAATTACCGCCTTTGCAAAAAGAATGCGTGACGAACGGCACTTGACCGCACTCTATTTACTGACCGTTGCGGATATCCGGGGTACCAGCCCTAAAGTCTGGAATGCTTGGAAAGGAAAGTTATTGGAGGATCTCTATCGAGCAACTCTACGAGTTCTAGGGGGCGCCAAACCTGATCCATCGTCTGAACTGATTCAACACAAAGAAGAAGCCCTAACCCAACTACGTTTAGCGGGAATTGATAATGAAGCGCCACAGGCCCTATGGCAACAATTGGATGTGGCCTTTTTCTTACGCCAAGAAGCGAGCGATATTGCGTGGCTTACCCGACACCTCTTTTCACACGTGCATACCAATGAACCCATTGTCCGCGCCCGACTTTCCCAGGCAGGTGAGGGGTTACAAGTTGCGGTTTATGTCAAAGACCAGCTGGATTTATTCGCACGAATTTGCGCCTATTTTGAGCGCCATCATTTTTCCATTTGGGATGCACGAATTCATACCACGAAGCATGGCTATGCCTTAGATACTTTCCAAATATCTGGCAGCCACCTAGTTGAAGAAGGTGGTAGTTATCGTGATTTGATTCAGTTAGTCGAATACGAACTCGCAGAGTCCATCAAAAAATCGGCGCCTCTACCTGAACCCAATATGGGACGCTTATCCCGACAGTCGAAGAGCTTTCCAATCCAAGCTCGCGTTAGCCTCCAACCGGATGAGCGCAATCAGTACTTTGCCCTCACCTTATCAGCGGCAGATCGTTCAGGGCTTTTATACGCGGTAGCAAAGGCCCTTGCCAAATACCAAATATCACTTCACACCGCCCGAATTAATACGCTAGGCGAACGCGTCGAGGACATCATGTTACTTGATGGCAGTAACCTCAGCAAGAACCCAAAACTACAAATTCAGCTTGAGACTGAGTTATTGGAAGTGTTAGCGGCCTAGAAGTTTGAATAAGGCTACTTCATCCAAAATGGGGATGCCAAGCTCAGTCGCTTTATCAAGCTTGCTTCCCGCTTCTGAGCCAGCAACCACGAATGAGGTTTTTTGAGAGACTGAGCCTGCTACTTTCGCTCCGGCTGCCTCGAGCAGTTCTTTTGCTTGGTCTCGAGAGAGTGTTGGCAGTGTTCCAGTTAAAACAAAAGTCTTACCGCTCAGATCAACGGTTGTGAATCGCTCTTCGTTTTGAAACTCAATTCCAGATACCAACAGTTGCTCGATCACCTCGCGGTTATGCGGTTCTGACATAAAACTAACAATTGAATCGGCAACTACTGGTCCAACGTCATTGACCATGAGTAATTCATACATTGGGGCATCCATTAAGGCATGAATACCTCCAAAGTGCTTCGCGAGATCTTTGGCAGTACTCTCTCCCACATGACGAATCCCTAATCCAAAGATAAATCGGGCCAAGGTGGTCTTCTTCGATTGCGCAATGGATTGCAAGAGGTTATCCGCAGACTTTTCCCCCATACGTTCCATGTTCACTAAAGCGGCAAAGCCTAAGCGATAGAGATCGGCTGGGGTGCGAACTAGATTGAGATCAACCATCTGATCCACAATTTTGTCACCCAAGCCTTCAATATCCATCGCGCGGCGCTGTGCAAAATGAAGCAGCGCTTGCTTGCGTTGTGCCGCGCAAAATAGACCCCCACTACAACGTGCAACCGCTTCATCCGATAAGCGCTCAATGTGCGACTCGCACACTGGACAATGAGTCGGCATAACAAATACTTGGGTTTTAGAAGGTCTGCGATCTAACACCACTGATACGATTTCTGGTATTACATCCCCCGCGCGACGAACGACCACTGTATCACCGATTCGGACATCTTTACGTCGTACCTCATCCTCGTTATGCAAAGTTGCATTGGTTACCGTAACACCCCCCACCAAAACTGGTGCTAAGCGTGCCACAGGAGTAATCGCTCCGGTTCTGCCTACTTGCACATCAATACCTAGGACCGTGGTGATTTCTTCTTGGGCAGGATATTTATGCGCGATGGCAAAGCGTGGTGCACGCGATACATAACCCAATTGCTGTTGCTCGGCCAACGAGTTCACTTTATAAACTACACCATCAATCTCATACGGTAATTGTTCGCGCTTAGCAGCAATCCCCGCGTAGAACTTCATTAAACCATCCAGTGATCTCACCACCGTTCGCTCTCGACAAACAGGCAAGCCAAGCACTTCGTACAGATTAAGTAACTCACTATGGGTTGAGGGTAGCCATTGACTTGGCTCTAAAGCACCTAGGCCGTAGGCAAAGAAGCTTAAGGGACGTTTTGCAGTGACCTTTGAATCCAGCTGACGCAAGCTTCCCGCCGCCGCATTGCGTGGGTTTGCAAACTCTTTTTCGCCACTTTTTGCAGCAGTTTTATTCATCGCCTCAAAATCGGCTCGATGCATGAATACTTCGCCACGAACTTCAATCACGTTTGGAAGATTGGGGCCTTGCAAACGCAAAGGGATTGCCCGAATCGTTCGAATATTGCTTGTTACATCCTCGCCACTTGCGCCGTCACCGCGGGTTGCGGCTTGGACTAAAACGCCGTTTTCATAGCGCAAGGAAATTGCCAAACCATCAAACTTCAGTTCGCACGCATATTCCACATGGTCTAGCCCTAAGCCTTCACGACAACGTCGATCAAATCCAATGAGTTCAGATTCCTCAAAAGCATTATTTAGGGAAAGCATTGGAACGGAGTGCTTGACCTCCATAAATTCTTTTAGAGGGGCGCCGCCAACCCGCTGCGATAAGGAGTCGGGGGTCACCCAATCCGGATGTTGGGCCTCAAGATCCAATAACTCACGATACAAGCGGTCATACTCAGCATCAGGAACTAAGGGTTGATCTAAAACGTAATACGCATGCTCGAGTCGGGCAAGCTCCCGCTGCAAATCGTGATAACGATCCGCAGCCGAGGATCTGTGTTGACTCAAGATCGAATCCTAAGAAAATAAACGAAGAGCCGCGCTTGACCCTGCTGGAATGCCTGCTTTATCAAGCTGTGCATAGAGAGAGTCAAGTTGCTCACGAATGATATAAACCGAGTTCTCGGTCAAGTGAACCCCGTTGTCATCAACCAAGCGCCCCTGCAAGGCCTGAGCAACATCGGCAGCCTCATTGAGCATCAGCTCAAAGGGTCGCAAATGACGGGCAACAACTGGCACCTCCAATAGAAAGGTAATCTGTCCAATTGGCGTTTGCCGATCCAAAGTCGCTGTTCGAAAGACTGTCTTACCATCGACCATGTATTCAAAAGAGTTGGCTGCAGTGTTTAGTCGATATCCTCTTTGCGTTAACGAAGACTCAATGTGAGGCCAAGACCATGTTTGCTGATCGAACACAATGTTCATTCCCAACAAAATGTCACTTTGAGCTGCTAAGGCATCTAACTCTTTTGCACTATCGAGCATCGCATTTACCGCTGGCATATCAATTTGGGCATCTAAGGACTCCGCCAAGGCCTGAACACGAGAACAAAAATCCGATAGCTCGAGAACCCCAATTGGACCACGTCGATTGGCGAGTTGAACCGCAAGCTGAATCTCAAGGTAAGCGTGATTCGCCTCAAGGGTTTCCCAAACGCCTTCCTGAGGGCCGGTTGCATGAAGACCATCGACCATCCATGGAATGGGAAGATCGGCCCAGGATTTCAGAGCCTCTAAGATTTCTATTCCAGAAATAGCCTGGTTAAAACGCAAGGCAATCACACAATCGATCCGAGGATCAATGGTTTGCGATCCGAGTTGTTGATTGAATGCGTCTACCGAAACAGGGGCGGTCTCGAGCGGCTCCGTGTTGAGAGTATTAGAACTTGGCTCAACACGCTCTTCCGTTTCATTTGATTTTGCTCGGGCATTACGGACGTTATAAATCACCACCCAAATTAAGAATAGAACCCCAACCGCTCCAAGTGCTAGTTGAAGCTCAGACAAACCCAATTGAGACGCGAACTGGTCAAGCGGCATTAAGCCGCCTCCACCATCGAAACAGCCGATGCAATATCAACGGCTACGATCCGCGATACGCCTTGTTCTTGCATCGTCACGCCAATCAATTGGCTGGCAATTTCCATGGTGATCTTGTTATGTGAAATGAAGACAAATTGGATTTTATCTGCCATTCTTGAGACCATCTCAGAATAGCGCATCGTGTTGGCATCATCAAGGGGGGCATCCACCTCATCAAGCAAACAGAATGGGGCAGGATTTAGCAAGAATAAGGAAAAGACCAGAGCAATTGCTGTCAAGGCTTTCTCACCACCCGAAAGCAAATGGATCGTGCTGTTTTTCTTGCCAGGTGGTTGTGCCATGACCTGCACACCCGCGTCCAAAATCTCTTCACCGGTCATGACTAATTGCGCATGACCGCCACCAAAGAGTTCTGGGAATAATCGCCCGAAATGCGTATTCACCTGATCAAATGTACCTTGCAATAAATCACGTGTTTCTGCATCAATCTTCGCAATCGCATCGGTCAAGGTCTGAATCGCCTCATTTAAATCGGCTGATTGCGCATCCAAGAATGACTTGCGCTCGCGGCTGCTTGATAGCTCCTCAAGAGCGGCCATATTTACCGGTCCTAGTGATTGGATCTCATTATTCAGGCGCGTGACTTCGCCTTGCAAGCTACTTGCACGCAGATCGGGGCTGTAACGCTCGGCAAGGGCTTGGAAATCTGCCTCGTCATCATTCAATAGGGTTGTGAACTGTTCGTAACTTAAGCGGGCTGCCTGCTCTCGCAACTGCAGATCAACCACTCGGTCGCGCATCGGCTGCAGGGTTTGCTCGAGCATTAAACGTGCTTCATCAGCCTGACGCAATTGGTGTTGCATTGCCTCTTGCTCCGTTCTCGCCTTTGCTAACGCAGCTTCACGCTCAGAACGGGTTACCAATAAGCTTTGTAATTTATTTTGCGCAGCCTCATCGCTTAAGGTTTTCAACTCATTTTGATTGGCATCAAAACGGTCCTGAAGTTCCATAATTTGGGTTCTGGCGGTACTTTGATCGCGCTGTAGATCGCTAATTCGTTGCTGTAAAGAGCGGGTATTAAATGCGGCCTCTTGGGCAGTCATTTCTGCTTGACGCACGGCAAGACGTAATTGCTCCCGAGATGCGCTGGCCCGCTCTAAGCCATTCTGAGCAGTAGCGAGCTGAGACTCTAGAGTCGCTTTTTGAGCGTTGGCATCATGGAGCTGCCCCTCGGTTTGGGTCTTCGCCTCGGAAATACTCTTTAGCTGTTGATTGATTTCCGATAACTCAGAATCGATTTGTGCAGCCCGGGTGCTGTACTGCTCTTTAGCTTGCACTAGCTGCATTTTTTCAACTTCAAAGGCATGCGCCTCCTGAACCGCTTGATCGGCTGCGATTCGGGACTGATCGGCAGCAGCACGTGCAGCCTGGTAGTTCGCATTGGCTTGTTCGAGCTCGCTTTGTAACTCGCTCTGAATCAACTGCTGTGCTTTGAGTTGTTTCTCAAGGCTTGCCATTTCTTGTGCACGAACCAACATCCCGGCCTGTTCAGAATCAGGCGCATACAACTGAATACCAGCTCGTGTTACCAGATGCCCTTGTGCAGTAACTAACGCAGCACCACGGCCGAGCTGCGTCCGTCGGCGTAAAGCATCTTCCAAGGTGTCGGCAATATAAATATTACTTAGCCACTCTTGCAAAACATTGGAAATCACACCAGATGCTTGAACTCGAGAAAGAAATGGCACAAATCCGGATGGAGCCTTAATATCGCCCGACTCTAAATCATCCGTTAAGAGAATAGCCAAACGGCTTGGTGGTGCCTCTTTAGCTAGGCTTAGGGTCTCACTCAGACTTTTACCAGTTAATGCCGCTAGGCGTTCACGCAAAACAGATTCGAGAGCAGGTTCCCACCCTTTTTCAACCTTGAGCTCTTGCCAGAGACGTTTACTCTCTTTTAAACCTTTGCTTTCTAACCACGGACCGATCTTGCCTTGTGCTTGAACGCTTGCTTGTAAAGCAGTGAGCGCACTAAGTTTAGCCTCGCTTTGCTGCACATCCTGATTAGCCTTTTGTATCTGATCCAATGCCGACTGACGCTTAGCGTCAGTTGCGGGTACGTGTTCTTGATTCTGAGAAGCCTTTGCTTTTGCCTCATCGGCTTTGCGTTGAGCCATGATGTGTCGATCCGTGGCCATTTGAAGGGCTTCTTCATCTGGTTTGCGCATCGTCGCCAACTCATCCTGCAAACGCGTTGACCGAGCAGTGGCATCCTCAAACTGCACCGCACCAGCATGAATACGCTCTTGCAAACTAACGAGTTGTTGCTCAAGGCTCGCTAATGCAGAGCGTGCCTCATCAAGTGCTTGGGTCGCCAACTGAAAACACTCATCTTGATTTGGTGATTGCGCTTGAAGGTCGCAAAACTCTGCTTGCAGTTTTGCTTCGTTTTCGCTGGCTGCCCGAAACTCCTGCTCCGCTTGACGCTGAGCTTGAGCGGCCTCTTTCTCTTGCGTCGTCCAACGATCAAGTTGCGCTTGTAAATCAGCCACTTGATCATGAAGGCGCTGACGAGATTCTTGAACGTATTTAATCTCTGCTTCAACTTGACTAATTTCCGCATTCGTTTCGTACAAATCACCTTGAGCTTTTGACACCACATCCTGCAGTGCATACTGCTCGGTGCGCATTGTTTCCAATTCAGCTTCTGCGTGACGCAGCTTCGCAGTTTCCTCTTCCAGCTTCACTTGGGTTTCACGGATCGAATTGGCGTGTTTCTCTTGCTCCTTGCCCGATTCCGTTTGCTTCACAAACCAGAGTAGTTGCTGCTGCGCTTTCATTTGATTCTGAAGTTCGTTGTGACGACTGGCTACCTGAGCCTGCGCCTCCAAGCGTGCTAACTGCTGCTCCAGCTCCCGCAAAATGTCCTGTACGCGCACCAGGTTCTCTTGGGTATCTTCTAGGCGGGCAGCGGTTTCTTTACGGCGCTCCTTATATTTCGAGACGCCGGCAGCCTCTTCCAAAAACACCCGCAACTCTTCAGGCTTTGACTCCAAAATACGAGAAATAGTGCCCTGACCAATAATGGCATAAGCGCGCGGACCAAGGCCAGTTCCGAGAAAGATATCCTGAACGTCCTTGCGTCGCACCACTTGGTTATTGATGTAGTAACTGGAGTTGCCGTCGCGGGTCAAGACCCGCTTGACTGAAAGCTCAGCAAAACTTGACCATTGACCCTGCGCACGACCATTGGCATTGTCAAAAATGAGCTCAACACTGGCGCGGCCGGATGGCTTTCGTAAGCCAGAGCCATTAAAAATAACGTCTTGCATTGACTCGCCACGCAACTCACTTGCCCGCGATTCTCCGAGTACCCAGCGAACTGCATCAATGATGTTTGATTTGCCACAACCATTCGGACCAACCACACCAATTAACTGGCCGGGTAACTCAAAATGGGTTGGGTCAACAAAAGATTTAAAGCCAGATAATTTGATTGATTTGAGTTGCACGGATGTTCTTCTTAATAAGGCAAATTAGGGACTTAATGGTCTAAACGCTGTAAGCCATGATGATAACAATCTCAGGGGCATTTAACCCTTCCGTGCAAGCCCTAATATAATGATGATTGAGCAATAAAAAATCAATTTTTCTAAAAATCCTTATCAATCCTATGGTTACCTCTCCTTATGACGCAAGCCCTACAAAACACCATTGATCAAGCCTGGGAAAACCGCAGCAATCTGTCCCCAAGCTCCGCTCCGACCGATATCAAACAAGCAGTCAGCACGGTTTTAGAAGGTCTTAACAATGGTTCGATCCGAGTTGCTGAAAAACGGGCAGTTGGTCAATGGGATGTCAATCAATGGGTCAAAAAGGCGGTTCTACTTTCGTTTCGCCTTGAGGACAATCAACCAATGGCTGCAGGTGGGTTTACTCAGTTTTACGATAAGGTGCCTAGCAAATTCATCAATTACTCTCCCGAAGACTTTGCTAAGGGCGGATTTCGGGTGGTACCACCTGCTTTTGCCCGTCGCGGGTCATTCATTGGCAAAAACGTTGTGCTCATGCCTTCGTATGTGAATATTGGCGCCTACGTGGACGATGGCACGATGGTCGATACTTGGGCCACGGTCGGATCATGCGCACAAATCGGTAAAAACGTTCACCTCTCTGGCGGCGTTGGTATTGGTGGTGTTCTAGAACCCATTCAAGCAGGCCCTGTCATCATCGAAGACAACTGCTTTATTGGCGCACGCTCTGAGGTGGTTGAGGGAGTTGTAATCGAAGAGAACAGCGTTCTCTCGATGGGTGTCTATATTGGCCAGAGCACCAAGATTTATGACCGCGAGACCGGTGAGGTTCATTATGGTCGGGTGCCGGCAGGATCGGTAGTGGTTCCAGGATCGATTCCAGCGAGTAACGGTAAATACAGTCTGTATGCGGCAGTGATTGTGAAAAAAGTGGATGCCCAGACTCGGGCAAAAACAGCGATTAACGAACTCTTGCGTGACTAATTGATGACCTCGGCCCTTTCGCTGACTAAAGAACTAATTGCATGTCGCTCGGTCACCCCTGCGGATGGCGGTTGCCAAGAACTGATTGCAAAGAGGTTAACAGCGATCGGCTTTGAAGTTGAAACCATCGTTAGCGGACCAAAGGAATTTCAAGTAACCAATCTTTGGGCAATTAAACGGGGTTCTAATCCTCAAGGAAAAGTATTGGCCTTTGCTGGACACACAGACGTTGTACCTACTGGGCCACTTGAGCAGTGGACCAATGATCCCTTTATACCCACGGAGCGTGATCAATTTCTGTACGGTCGCGGCGCGGCAGATATGAAAACTTCCCTCGCGGGGTTTGTGGTGGCAACCGAAGAATTTGTGAAAACACACCCCAATCACTCTGGATCGATTGCGTTTTTAATTACAAGTGATGAAGAAGGTCCCGCCCATGATGGCACTGTGATCGTATGCGATCTTCTTAAAAAGCGGGGTCAGAAACTGGATTACTGCATCATTGGTGAACCCACATCCGTCGAGCGTTTAGGCGACATGATCAAAAATGGGCGCCGTGGGTCGCTCTCAGGAAAACTCAAAGTCAAAGGGGTGCAGGCACATATCGCCTACCCCCACTTAGGGCGTAATCCAATTCATGAGATTGCTCCAGCACTTGCAGCGTTGGTGGCCAAGGAGTGGGATCATGGTAATCAGTACTTTCAACCAACTAGCTTTCAGATCTCAAATGTTCATGCGGGCACAGGCGCAAACAATATTATTCCGGGTGAGTTGGTGATTGACTTTAATTTCCGATTCTCAACCGAAAGCACGCCAGAGCAATTAAAAGCGGGGGTTGAATCGATCTTGCGAGAGGCTAATCTTCAGTTCAGTATCGACTGGACTTTAGGTGGTGAGCCGTTTTTAACTGGTGATCGGGAATTAGCGGGCGCTATGCGCGAGGCTATTTTGGCAGAGACTGAAGTTCAAACCGAGCTCTCGACCACCGGTGGCACCAGCGATGGTCGATTCATTGCCAAAATTTGCTCCCAACTCATTGAGTTTGGGCCTGTGAATGCAACCAGTCACAAGATTGATGAACGTGTGGTACTGAACTCGATTGAACCCCTGAAAAATATTTATCGTCGCGCACTCGAAAAGCTAATTGCCTAAAGATTTGCTGGGTTAACCTATTTGCATGGACCCCATTCCCATACCAACTAATTTGACCGTGATGACAATTGATGCATGTTGTCAACGTGTTCAGAATCTTTTGGAGTCAGCCGATCTTCATTACGGACATGGTGCGAGTGATGCGCAGTCCGAAGCATTGTGGATTGTCAGCAAACAATTAGAGCAATCGCCCTCCGAAACACTCGAACAATTGGAATTCACGATTTCTGAAGAGCTCAACCAAAAAGCACTGGAGATCGCTAAAAAACGGATTGAATCACGTCAACCCCTAGCCTATCTATTGGGTGAGGCGTGGTTAATGGGAGTTCCCTTTGACTGCACTCCGCAAAGCATCATCCCGCGTTCATTCATCGCTGAGTTAATTGTTCATGAATCGCTTGAGTCCTGGTTGCCTGCCGATGGTCAGGTGCTTGATTTATGCACTGGTAATGGTTCGTTGGCAGTACTGATGGCACTTTGCTACCCTGATCTTCAGGTTACAGCGAGCGATCTTTCTCTGCCAGCCCTCGCTCTCGCTGCTCGTAATCTTGATCGCCATCACTTAAGTGACCGTATTGAATTACTGCATGGAGATCTATGGGAACCGATTGCAAAGCAGGATTTGCAATTTGATTTAATTATTTGTAATCCACCCTATGTCAATGAGCAATCGATGCAAGGCCTGCCACCCGAGTACCGTGCTGAACCACGCGAAGCGCTTGCTGGTGGGGCAGATGGCATGGATCTGATTCGTCAGATTATTTACTCCGCCAGTGAATACCTCCATGAACGCGGCGCATTAGTACTTGAAATTGGCAATGAGTATGATCATTTCCAAAAAGCCTTTGGGCATCTTTCCCCAATCTGGATGGAGGTATCGGCAGGTGATCGGCAGGTCTGTTTGATTGAGGCAGAAGATTTACGTCGCTAACACTTTCTAAAACAGGTCGTTTACAGCAGCGATCGCCTCATCAATCCGCTCGACTGCAATCATTTGGATATCAGCAATTTTCGATTTTGGCAAATTAGCTTTTGGAATAATTGCGATCTTAAATCCCAATTTGGCAGCCTCCTTAAGTCTCTCCTGACCTCGCGGGCATGGGCGAATTTCTCCTGCCAAACCAACCTCCCCAAAGACCACCAAATGCTTTGGTAGAGCGCGATTACGGATCGACGATGTGATGGCAAGTAGAACCGCAAGGTCAGCAGCAGGCTCAGTAATCTTGACTCCACCCACAGCATTTAGAAAGACATCTTGATCAAAGCAGGCGATGCCTGCGTGACGGTGCAAAACTGCTAACAGCATAGCCAAGCGTGCCTGCTCTAAACCCACCGCCAAGCGCCTAGGATTCGGAATATGCGCCGTATCAACCAGCGCCTGAATCTCAACCAACAGCGGTCGACTACCCTCTTGGGTTACCAGTACACAGGAACCAGGCACCGTTTGCGGATGTTGCGACAGAAAAAGTGCGGAAGGATTGTTAACCCCTTTAAGACCTTTCTCGGTCATAGCAAAGACGCCAAGCTCGTTAACTGCGCCAAAGCGGTTTTTAATTGAGCGCACTAGGCGAAATGACGAATGCGTATCGCCCTCGAAATACAAAACGGTATCCACGATATGCTCCAGCACACGAGGACCGGCCAGATGACCATCTTTCGTAACGTGGCCAACCAATAAAATACAGATACCGCTTGATTTCGCTAAACGCGTTAATTGGGCGGCGCACTCACGAACTTGCGCAACCGATCCAGGCGCGGATGTAAATGCCTCGGAATAGAGCGTTTGAATCGAGTCAACCACCAATACCTGCGGCTGCGCAGCCTCAACCGATAGCAATAACTTTTCGAGCTGAATCTCTGCCAAGATTTCAAGTTGAGGCGCATTGAGGGAAATTCGCTGAGCACGCAATGCAATTTGAGCAGCAGACTCCTCCCCGGAGCTATATAAAACATCGACCCCTTGCATACTTAGCTCGGCTAAGGCTTGCAATAATAAGGTCGACTTACCAATGCCTGGATCACCGCCGAGTAAGACTACACCACCCGCCACCAATCCTCCACCCAAGACGCGATCGAGTTCAACAATTCCGGTTGGCAATCGTGGCGAATCCTGTGCCTCAATACTCACTAATTTTTGTCGTGGGATTGACTTGGCAAGCCCGTGAAAACGATGGTTTGTAGTCTCGGCCAGAGACTCTTCAAGCGTGTTCCATGCGTCGCATGCAGGGCATTGTCCCTGCCATTTTGGAGAACTGCCCCCACACGCTTGACAAACATAAAGTGTTTTGGTCTTTGCCATATTAATCTAATTTCACACCCGACTTATTTTCCTGAGCGCGTCGCGGGGCATCCTTGCGCCGCTCCTCAAGGTCAGCAGCGCGTGCAGTCGCATCTTTTTGTTTTTGCAAAAATGCTTTTTCATTCTCAGCACGCTCTTGTGCACGTTTGGGATCGGCTCGTTCAGCAGCCCGGCGGGCATCGCGTTCCGTTTTGATTCGCTCATTGATAAAGCGTTGGTTTTCATTAAGCAAAACCTCTTGCGCCCGAATCGGATCAATTTCACGTCGATACTTTGCACGCGCATCACTAAGGCAAGAGTTAACAAAAAACTTGTCATAACACTCCGCACTCGTTTTCTTCCAATGATATTCAACCCATTCGCGCTGCAAAGTTAATTGGGCTTCGATTTGATTGAGCTTTTCAAGCTCAAGCTCATCACTCGTCATCGCATGAACTGGAGCAACGGACATTGCCAACAGAATGGCAAAAGCCCATGATCGATTTTGATCCGTCATTAAATCTCAACCTTGGCGCCCAACTCGACTAAACGATTGGCTGGAATGTTATAGAAATCCGATGGCTTGGCCGCGTTTTGCATCATCCATGCAAAAAGACGCTCACGCCATACCGCCATGCCTGGGGATTTGGATGGCGTAATGGCATCACGCGCTAGGAAGAAGGTGGTATCCATCAGATCAAAGGGCAAGCCATACTGCTTGGTAATCAAGTCAAGTACTTTATTAATGTCAGGCGTTTCTTTAAAGCCATGCACACTGCGCACAACATACACATTTCCACCAAGGTCTTTCAAAGACAAGCGATCTTCATCTCGTACAAAAGGCACGTCCCAAGTACTCAATTTTAAGAAAAAGACGCGGTCATGCATCACATGGTTGTGTTTTAAGTTATGCAGCATTGCCGCAGGTACAAAATCGATATGCGGGGTCAGAAAAATAGAGGTGCCCTCGACTCGATGCGGTGGATGAGCCAATAGATTCTTAATGAATCCCTCAAGCGGAATGGATTCAATAATCAACTTATCGCGCAAGAGTTTGCGTCCCCGATACCAAGTCAGCGAGCAGGCGAACATCACCAGAGCCAGTGTGATGGGATACCAGCCACCATCCTTGATCTTAATTAAGGTAGCGGTCCAAAAGCCGATATCAATTACTAAAAAGATCACGATCATGCACAAAATAATGATCGGATTAATATGCCACTCCCGACGCATCACAATGCTTAACAAAATTGTGGTCACTAGCATCGTGGAGGTAACGGATAGTCCGTATGCTGCTGCCAAACTCACAGACTCCCTAAACTCCAACACGGTGACGATTACCATAATGAGAAGCGCCCAATTGACAGCTGGTATGTAAATCTGACCGCGCTGAGAGTCTGAGGTATGCAAAATATTCATGCGAGGAATGAAGCCCAGCAGAATTCCTTGATTCACCATGGAATAGGCGCCAGAGATAACTGCCTGAGACGCAATCACGGTTGCAGCTGTTGCCAGACCTACTATGGGCCACAAAGCCCACTCCGGAACCATAAGATAAAACGGGTTTGATATGGCATTTGGATTTGATAACAGCAGAGCACCTTGGCCTAGATAATTAAGGAGCAAGCAAGGCAAGGCAATCGTTAGCCATGTAAGACGTACAGGATTTTTTCCAAAGTGCCCCATGTCAAGATACAAGGCTTCAACACCGGTTACCACCAAGACAACAGCACCTAGAACAATGTAAGCTGTAACCGGATGATCGGAGATAAAGTTGATGGCATAGAGGGGATTAAACGCATAAATAATGTCGGGCGACTTGGTTATATTCATCACGCCTAAGCCAGCCAAGACCAAAAACCAAACTAAAGTAATAGGCCCAAATAATTGCCCCACAGCGGCAGTGCCGTATTTCTGGATTAGAAATAGACAAACCAAAATTAGTAATGAGATTGGGATTACTGCATCTGCCAAGTTGGGGGTTGCGATTGCGATACCCTCAACAGCAGAAAGCACAGAAATTGCTGGGGTAATCACAGACTCACCTAACAACATACAAGCACCCAGCATCCCGAGCACCATCACCAAGAAATACTGCTTCGAATCACTTTTCATAGAACGCAAAGTAAGCGCCATCAGCGATAGAATGCCGCCCTCACCTTTGTTGTCTGCTCGCATCACTATGAAGACATACTTGAAGGTCACCACAACCAGAAGAGCCCAGATCATCATCGAGATCACACCAAATAGGGCTTCGTTCGAGTACGCAATACCATGCTCTGGGCTAAAGCATTCTTTAAGAGCGTACAACGGGCTAGTACCAATATCCCCGAAGACAATACCCATTGCCGCAAGCATCATGATTGGCAAACTCTTCTTCTGATGCTCACCACCACTAGGAATCTCAACTGGCTCTAATAGGGATGAATTTGAGTACTCAGGCTTACTAATCGTCATTCAACAATTGGGTAAAAATGATCTTGTGGCTATGATACGCCCTTTAAACCACTTAAAACAGGAAAGAGCTCGACAAGTAAAAGCAAAAAATGGTAGAATTTAAGGCTCAGGCGCGGGGTGGAGCAGTCTGGCAGCTCGTCGGGCTCATAACCCGAAGGTCATAGGTTCAAATCCTATCCCCGCAACCAATATTCATAAGGGTTTCATGGCGATAACGCTCTTGAAGCCCTTTTTCATTTCTACAAAATGTAGGGGCTATGTAGAGAATTTACGCGCCTTGAAATTTGGAAATAAAAAAGCACAAACTGGTAGTTTTTTAAAATAAAAAATTTTTTTAAAATTTGTAGCCTAAACCAATCAGAAAATTAATAGTATTCGGTTTTGAGTTACTTGTCGTTTCGATTAGAGTTTTGCCTCTGTAAGAGGTGTAATTACCCTCAGCAAATCCATATAATCCACCTTTAATAATTTGCTTAAAACCAATTCCTAATAAATAACCATTAAAAATATAAGAATCGATATCGCCATTATTATCAGTCGTTTGTGAATACATTCGTGTATATCCAACTTTGGTAAATACAAGTTTATTTTGGTCAATTATCAGTGCCGGAGAAATAAAAACATTAAATGATTTTTTCTTCTTAAATTCATTAGGTTCATCTGTAACATTATTATTATGAAAATCTGCTGTCCATTTAGCGTTTGAAGTTGTAAGAGGCGAATACTCTACTCCAATACCTAATAGGAATGAGTTACTAATGCCAAAGTAAGAGCCAATTGAAATATTTCCTATTAAACCACTTTGATTATTTGAGTTTACGACAGTGAAAGCATTACCACTAGGTATATGTGTTCCATTTGAAATCTTTGGATTAGTTGACTCATATCCAAGACCAACTTGCCCATAGAAACCTTCAAATTTAGACTGTGCATTTGCACTTTGAACTAGACAAAAAATCGCTGTAGCAAATAATAATTTATTCATTTCATTTCCGGTCCGCCTAACTGGGCTACCCGCACTACATCAGCGCGCGTCATCATTTGGCTTAATTTGTTTTTCTTGGCTCAAGGTTCGTCCAGGTCACTGGCTCAATACGACGGGCATCCACCCGCAAATCAAATACATCAAAGCGATTGTAATAACCGACAACATCATGAAATTGTTTGGGCTCAATGCACTGGTTCAAATCAAAATCAGCATAAATGATGCCTTCTGATTTTTGTAAAGTCTGCCCAAATTGCGCACCAGTCGGATTTACAAAGAAGGATTCAGCGCCTGGGGTCTTTTCAAGGATTGGAGCAACCGTTGGATCACGTTTTACTAAGAAATCAAACATGGGTTTATCCATAAACCCTGCGCATACAATGCCAAAGCATTTAGCTTCAAAGGAATGGGCGGATGCACGAATGCGATTCGCTTCTAAATTATTGTAGTTACCTGACCCGGTAGGATTTCGCGTGGGCCAAATTGTTAAAGAGCGTGGAGCTTGAAATGAAAAAAGCCCCATAAGAGGGGCTTAGCCGTTTTGTTACCTAGTACTAGGTCACATATGCTTTCGCAGACCACCTTGCTCGGTTAGCAGGTTGGTGAGGCTTTCGCCCGTCTCTGTATGTAAACCTCTATATTAAATACTTTGGGTATTTTTTTCAAGTATTTTTTTAGTTTGCGGCCCATAAACAACAGTGTGAGAATGAGCGTATGGCACAGATCATGGATGGCTTTCAAGAGGGAGTGGTGCGCACCGCGCATGCGGAGGGGGAGATCACAATCGCCTATCAAATCGCTGGTTCCGGTCCTCCTTTATTGCTCTTACACGGCTTTCCCCAAACGAAAATGATTTGGCATCGAGTGGCCCCTGCCTTGGCAGAGCACTTCACTGTGATTGCGTCAGACCTGCGTGGTTATGGTGCTTCGTCTAAGCCACCTGGTTTAGCCGATCATTCGAACTATTCCAAGCGTGCCATGGCAAGCGATCAGGCGCAACTTATGAATGCCTTGGGGTTTAGCCAATACAGTGTCTTGGGGCACGATCGGGGTGGACGAGTCGCGCACCGCTTGGCCTTGGATTATAGCGATCAGGTAAATAAATTAATGGTCTTAGATATCTCACCAACGCTTGCGATGTATGAACAAACCACGATGCAATTTGCAAGTAGCTATTGGCATTGGTTTTTCTTAATTCAAAAAGCACCGATTCCTGAGACCATGATCGGTGCCAATACCGAATTTTTCATG
>VGIH01000015.1 GCA_016867965.1 Betaproteobacteria bacterium
CATTATGAGAAAGAGATTGACGAGTTCAAAACTAGAGGAAGGTTATGCACACTCGCAATCTTTTTTGATGTTTTGGCAGGTGTTTTAATTTCCTTAACTGTTTTGGAACTATTTCTATTACAGACTGGTGCTGGAAAATTAGTCAATGTGGGCTACGTACTTATTACATTTGTATCGGGACTGGTTTCTTTTGTGGTGTCCTTGACGCTAATCTTAGTTGAAGTGGTCTTTGCTTATCGCTCAACGAGTTGGGATATGCCTGCGCAAGAGCTACCTCAAAAGATGAAAAGCCCCTAGCGATAAAATCAGCCGTAACAGATTATTCCTGAAAGATATCTATGTCCATTAATCAAAATAAAATCCTCATCACTGGTGGCGCAGGCTTCCTAGGCTCCCACCTTACCGAAAGACTTTTAAAAGAAGGTAATGATGTTCTGGTAGTAGATAATTTTTTTACCGGCAACAAACAGAACCTTGCGTATTTGATGGGTAATCCTAATTTAGAGATCATGCGCCATGATGTGACCTTCCCGCTCTATGTAGAAACAAATCAGATCTATAACTTAGCGTGTCCCGCCTCTCCAGTGCATTACCAATACGATCCTGTGCAAACGACTAAGACCAGTGTGCATGGAGCAATTAATATGCTCGGTTTGGCGAAGCGTACGCGTGCGCGTATTTTGCAGGCCTCCACCAGTGAGATATATGGCGACCCTGAGGTGCATCCTCAGCCTGAGAGCTATTGGGGTAGAGCGAATCCAATTGGTATTCGATCCTGCTATGACGAGGGAAAGCGTTGTGCCGAGACCCTATTTTTTGATTATTTTCGCCAACACCAAACTGATATCAAAGTGGTACGTATCTTTAACACTTATGGCCCAAGGATGCATCCTAATGATGGCCGGGTCGTGAGTAACTTTATCGTGCAAGCCTTGCAAGGTAAAGACATCACAATCTATGGGGACGGTTCTCAGACCCGAAGTTTTTGCTATGTGGACGATCTAATCGATGCCATGGTTCGGATGATGGCAACAGAGGATGGCTTTACTGGCCCCGTTAACATCGGAAACCCGGGAGAGTTCACCATGCTTGAACTTGCTCAATTGGTACTGAAGCTTTCTGGCAGTCAATCCAAGATTATTCATCAACCATTGCCATCGGATGATCCTAAGCAGCGCCAACCAAACATTGATTTGGCTAAAGCAAAACTCGGCTGGGAACCTAAAGTTAATCTTGAAGATGGATTAAAAGAAACGATCGCTTACTTTCGAGTACTATTGAAATAAATAAGGCATGGATAAACTCCTGCCACCTAAAGATTCGCCTCGCAGAATTCGTTCATTCGTTCGTAGGGCAGGCCGTACGACGCATGCTCAGGAACATGCAATCGCAACCTTAGGCAATCAATTTCTGTTCCCATTTCAAGACACATTTTTTGATTGGTCGGTATTTGGAGCGCCATATCAAGATGCCCCGCGGATTGTCGAGATCGGCTTTGGCATGGGCGAGTCATCTGCTCAGATTGCGCAAGTTCGTCCCAATGATCTATTTTTAGGTCTTGAGGTTCACGAGCCAGGAGTCGGCGCGCTTCTAAAGCGCATTGGTGAGCAGAATCTTTCTAATCTTCGTTTGATTTCCCACGATGCTGTTGAGGTACTTGAGCGGATGATTGCCCCCGATTCTTTGGATGGGGTTCATATCTTCTTTCCCGATCCATGGCACAAGACGCGTCATCATAAGCGCCGCCTAATTCAGAAAGATTTTGTAGAGTTGCTAGTTTCTAAATTGAAGCCCAACGGCTATATTCATCTAGCAACTGATTGGCAGCATTACGCCGAGCAAATGCTCTTGGTCCTTAATCATCATCCCCAACTACGCAATCAATCGACTCGAACAGTTCGATTAGAAGCGATTGGGTGTATCGATCAGGACCAAATCATCGGCGGTATCGATTGGACAGTCCAACAGTTACAAGGGATGCATGAGGGTTTTGTGGATAAGCCCTCGTATCGCCCACTGACTAAATTTGAGAACCGTGGTCTCAAATTAGGCCATGGGGTTTGGGATTTACTCTATCGCAAGTCTGAGCTTTAAAGACCCATACAAACGTATTTCATTTCAAGGTACTCGTCGATTCCCCAGGAGCTACCCTCGCGCCCTAGGCCGGATTGCTTTACCCCACCAAATGGGGCAACTTCATTTGAGATGAGACCGGAGTTAACCCCTACCATTCCAAATTCTAGCGCTTCAGCTACCTTCCAAACCCGACCAATATCCCGGCTGTAAAAGTAAGATGCCAAGCCAAACTGACTGCTATTGGCTAGCCGAATGACCTCATCGTCATTCTCAAATGGTATGACTGGAGCTACAGGGCCGAAGGTTTCTTCATGGGTAATGAGCATGGTGTTGGTGACATTGGCTAGAACCGTTGGCTCGTAGAATGTGCCACCCAGACTTGCACGTTTACCTCCAATTACAAGTCGCGCACCTTTGCTCAGCGCATCGGCAACATGCCGTTCAACTTTTTCAATGGCGGCTTGGTCAATGAGAGGACCTTGAGAAACGCCTTGTTCTAGACCATTACCAATTTTGATTGACTTAGTTGCAAGGGCTAATTTTTCAACAAAGTTATCATGAACATTTTTGTGAACATAAAACCGGTTAGCACAGACACACGTTTGCCCAGCGTTACGGTATTTAGAGCTCATCGCACCAGACACAGCGGCATCAATATCCGCGTCTTCAAAAACAATGAAGGGTGCATGACCGCCAAGTTCAAGGGAGAGCTTCTTAACCGTTGGGGCGCACTGGGCCATAAGAATGCGACCCACTTCCGTCGATCCGGTAAAGGATAGATGACGCACGGTTGGGGATTCGCAAAGGACCTTACCAACTGCAATGGATTGCTCGGCATCAGCGGTCACGATATTAATGACCCCCTGCGGAACACCCGCCTGTTGGGCGAGCTCCGCAATCGCTAGGGCGGATAGTGGAGTTTGCTCTGCGGGCTTAATGACGATGGTGCATCCTGCTGCCATTGCCGGTGCGATTTTGCGAGTGATCATCGCGATCGGAAAGTTCCAGGGTGTAATGGCGACGCAAACCCCAATGGCCTGTTTTAAAACAAGGGTGCGCTTATCACCCCAGGTAGTTGCTGGAATTGCTCCCATGACGCGTTTGGCCTCTTCGGCAAACCATTCCACAAAGGAGGCTCCATAGATCACCTCACCTTTGGCTTCAGCTAGGGGTTTGCCTTGTTCTAAAGTCATGAGCATCGCTAAATCATCGGCATTGGCCAGAATTAATTCAAACCACTTGCGCATGACTTGGGCACGCTCTTTTGCTAGCTTGCCCTTCCATGCGTTCAGAGCCAGCTCAGCCGCGGAGATCGCCTCTTGAGCATCCGAGCGATTCAAATTGGCAACCTTGGCAATGATTTCACCGGTTGCGGGATTAGAAACCATAAAACGGGCATTTTCTGAGGCTTTGACCCACTGGCCATTAATTAGAGCATCCTCATGAAAAAGACGGGAGTTCTTGAGGAGCGAGCGGATATTTGCGATTGAATCGGGTGCATTCATGGTGATTTCTTTTGGAGTGATAGTGTCTTGGTACCTAGTGTAATCCCAACCGCAATACACGATTATTTGGGGATATTGGTCAAAAAATGAGGGCCAATAAATTCGTGAAGTACAAATGGCGGTGCACTAATTTGTATTGGCTACAGAGCGAACAATACATATTTAAAACTACTATAGCTAGTAGGTATAAGGAAGTTGACAGCCTATAGGTAGTTTTTAATTGACACTTTTTCTTTCAAAATATGAAAATAAATCGCTAATAGATGATTTTTTCATGATGAGGAATGAGTGCAGACTAACTTGGCTAAGCTATTGTATTCATAAATTTTTTTTATATTAAGCGCTGCATCATATTAGGGTTTAAACGGATAATATGGCTTATGAGTTATATAAAAACATTTCTTTATTCTTGACAGAATATATAGCGGTTCCTAAGATTCGGCATGTTCAATAGTTGTTGCACTGCAATATGAATAGAGTCTGCCTCTAATCCCCTCGTATTTTGTGTGACCCAAATAATGAAACCGTTTAACTTGTTAGACACAATTTGGATTAATGGTCATCTGGTGACAAGTTCTTTCGCCAGGTTCGGCCAACGTGTATTCGCGATATTGGTTGCCGCAATTCTTGCAATTTGGCTAATTGGTCCGAAGACCGGTGCCGGAATTTTTGATCTTGCCCATTACTTGGTTCCTGCTGAAGCGCGTGCGCTGATCCTGGGTGCTGACAGTGCGGAAATCTTGACTGCCGATGAGTCGGCAAATCAGCTCAAGTTTTGGAGCTCAAATCCCCAGAGTATTCCCTCCATTGCCGGACCTGCATCGCAAATCCCAGGTCATTTAGTCGACTTAAGCGCAGTAGATCGTTCAATATTGCGCTCCGAAAACGAGCGTCGGGCGGTTGCCGAGCATTTGGCTAAAAAGTTTCGGATTTCGTTTGAAGATACCCTTCATTATGTAAATCAGGCGATGGTGGTCAGCAAAGAGGTGAACTTAGACCCAACCCTCATCTTGGCGGTGATGGCCACTGAATCTAGCTTAAACCCACGTGCCGAGAGCCGTGCGGGTGCGCAAGGATTAATGCAAGTTCGAACCCATGTTCATCACGACAAATTTGAGCCCTATGGAGGTCCATTGGCAGCTTTTATTCCTGAGGCGAACATTCGGGTGGGCGCCCTAATCTTGAAGGCCTGCATCGCCCGAGCAGGATCGCTTGAGGATGGCTTAAAGAGCTATCTAGGTGCGCCAAGCGCAGCAAGTGGGGTGGGCACCTACACACACAAAGTATTTTTAGAGCGCGAAGAGTTGCGTAACGTTGCCCGTCGGTTAGGCGGCAGCGTTTAGTTTGCGACGATTTCAGCTTGCCGCAGTTTTTGGGCAAGCTGATCCAAAACCCCATTCACATATTTATGGCCATCGGTGCCACCAAAAGTTTTTGTTAGCTCGACCGCTTCATTGATTGCGACCTTGTAGGGGACCGAAAGATCAGCTGCTAATTCATAAGCACCTATGAGCATCGCAGCATGCTCAACTGGGGACAGCTCGGCTAAGGGGCGATCTAACTCTGGAACAATTAACGCATCGAGCTCTTGGTGCTGTCTAATCACACCCTGGAAGATACCCGCAAATAAATCAACCTGACATTTTTTAAACGCCGAATCCTCGCCAAGTTGTTTTGTGATCGCGCTGATCGCTAAAGGGACATCGGTTAGCTCGCCCGCCTTTTGAATCACCAAATACTGATAGATGCCTTGGAGAGCATATTCTCGGGCACGCCGACGTGGCGTGAGGGAGCGCTTTGGGTTGGGGGTTGATCCACTAGCCATCGCAGTTATGTTGACTCAATATCGAGGTCAGGATTCATCGCTAGGGCAAGGTTAGCCATTTCAACTGCAGCACGCGCACAATCACAACCTTTTTCAAGGGTTCGTGCAAAGGCTTGATCGTCGGTATCGCAAGTTAGCACCCCATTGGCAATGGGGATCCCATGATCCAAGCCGATCCGAGTAATGGCGCTTGCGGACTCATTGGCGACTAATTCAAAGTGGTAAGTTTCCCCCCGAATTACTACACCGAGGGCAATTAGGGCATCAAACTCTTGAGTCTTCGCAAGTTGCGATAGGGCAAAGCCAATCTCCAAGGCACCGGGAACAGTAACCAACTGAATATCCTGGTGAGCCACTCCCAAATTCAGTAGCTCGGTAATGCAGGCCTCTGATAGGGCTTTGCAATGATCTTCATTAAAGCGTGCTTGCACAATCGCAATCCTAAGATCTTGGCCATTTAAATCAGCCTCAAAGACATCAATATCGTTCATGCTATGTTCCTCAAGATGGGATTGGTGTGTAGGGGATGTGATCAATAATCTCTAATTGATAGCCGGATAAACTCGGCACCCTAGATGAGTTAGCGAGTAGGCGCATTTTGCGCACACCCAAATCTTTGAGTATTTGTGCCCCAATTCCGTAGCTACGAAAATCAGTTTTACGCTCTGTACCGGGGCGACCTAATGGGGTTGAGGGCTTGCGATCAGAGTGCTGGTCCAATTGGGTTAGCTTCTCAAACTGTGAAAGCCATTTGAGCTCATTGGGGGCTGCAACTCCTGCAGCATTTAATAAAACAGCGACGCCGCAGGGTGCGTTGGCGATTACTTGCAGAGCTTTGCTCAAAGGCCAGGAGTGCGTCGATTGATCGATGTCTAAAAGATCCAAAACAGTAACCGGTTCATGAACCCGAACAATCGCTTCTTCGGCCGATTGTGGGTTTCCTTGCACGAGTGCAAGGTGTAGACAGTTACTCGGTGTGTCGCGATACACCACACCCGTAAAGCGACCCCAAGGACTTGCAAACTCGCGCACACCCTCACGCAGCACAATGCTCTCTGTTTGGCTGCGATACTGAATCAGGTCTGCAATGGTCCCAATTTTTAATTGATGGGTTTTGGCAAATTCAATCAGATCTGGTAAGCGCGCCATGCTGCCATCGTCTTTCATGATTTCACAAATCACAGCAGTGGGTGAGCAGCCAGCAAGACTTGCTAAATCACAACCAGCTTCTGTATGGCCAGAGCGTATCAATACACCCCCAGGTTGAGCCATTAACGGAAAGACGTGGCCTGGTTGCACCAAATCAGCTGGTTTGGCAGTAGGGGCGACTGCGGCTTGAATGGTGCGCGCGCGATCTGCTGCGGAGATGCCAGTAGTCACACCACTAGCGGCCTCAATCGATACCGTAAAGTTTGTACCTAAAGCAGTGCCATTCTCTCGAACCATGAGCGGCAAATTGAGCTGCTGGCAACGCTCCTTGGTGAGCGTGAGGCAAATGAGACCACGACCATGTTTAGCCATGAAGTTAATTGCTTCTGCGCTAACGTGATCAGCGGCAAGAACTAAGTCACCCTCATTCTCGCGATCCTCTTCATCAACCAAGATGATCATCTTACCGGCCCGAAGGTCGGCCACGATCTCATGAACGGGGCTGATGGCTGGTAATGATAGGTTTGGCATAGTGGTGGAATTTACAAATAGAGCGTCATTTTAAGCCCTCTTGCTGCTTTGTAGGGCTTTACAACAGGATTTTCCGAGGGGGCCGATAGTCAACCCATGAGGACTTTGGAACAATTTTGGGGATCAGCCACTTCTGGAGTAATTCCATGAACCATGACCACCGATCTGAATCCGGAATCGCATTACTTGAACTGCTAATTGCGATGACCTTGATTGTGGGTAGTATCACTGTCGCGCATGCGGTTTATTCAAAGCTTGTCATGAAGACCGTACAACTGGAGCAGTCCCATGCGGTGTGGGTTCGTCAAAAGAATCAGCATGAAATGACGTTTTACTTAAATCGCTTAAAAAGCCAGCAGTCTCAGAATTCAGCGCAATCAAAACGATGAGTCTATTGGCATGTTTGACCGCGCTTACACTCAGTACGATTTTGCTTTTACCACCCGCTTGGTTAGTTCATCGGGTCCTTGTTCACCAGTCGCAGATCGAGACTCGTTATTTACAGCAACAGAATCTGGATCGTTCGCTTGAGTTAATTAGTCGAGCGATTCAGGGCGCTGGGTATCAAGAAACGACATCGCAGTATCGAGCAACCGTCGAATCAATCAAAATCCAAAAAGGGTCTTCTTCTCGCAGTGGTGATGCAATTGTGCTTACCCAAGATATTCCGGATCCATTCGGATATGACTGTATGGGTAACCGCTTAACGCGTGAGCGAACCATCAAACAGCAGGCTTATCAGCGGTTTTATCTGGAACCTAATCGGCATGATTCTCGGACTCAAAAACTAATGTGTCAAAGCGTTGATCGTCAGGGTCGATTGCATCAGGGAGAAATTCTAAATAATGTTCTGTCTTTACAAATCGATTGGGTGCGAGCCAACTCGCTCACCCATCAACCTGAAATTTCTAGGACGTCAACCGGCTTAATTGCTATTACCCTACGGGTGCAACCCCAAGCTGATCAAAATGATCCTGCTCGGGTTATCGAGCAGACGCGCTACATCAGTCAGCGTCACGGAATGTATAACCCATGATTTTGCTCTGGGTGATGAGCTTATTACTCTATCTGGCTTGGACGGTTGCCCAGTTAGAGTCGGTGCTCGCGCTTGAGATTCAATCGCAAGCAATCCAGGTTCGATATCAATCCGAGTTTGAGAAGGCAGAAGCGCTCCTAGCCCATTGCGAGGATCGGCTTAAAAGATTATTGATCGATGAGTCCAATTCTGTGGAGATGGACTTCAATTTTTTAGACCTTGAAGGGTGCCGACCAAAGTTGATCAGTAACTTTGGCAACTCTGCAACACCTAATTTGAATAATCCTCAAATGATAAACATACGCTGGATTGAGATGGAAGTGGGACAAGATATTCGTCTTCGCAGCGTGCTTCGTTATCAAATTACGAGCCAACAACTTAGTCGTATCAATTGGCAGATACTCTATGAGTAAGAGGCACATCCATTATTTATTTGACTCGAGAGAGGGCGGGGAACAGGGGTATTCCCTATTGGAGTTGATGGTAGTCATCGCGCTTATCAGTTTGATCTTGATGGTTGGAGTACCCCAAATACAGGCCCAGTTTTATGAGCGAGAGCTTGAGCATGCGGCGCGCCAGTTCATTTATTACGCTCAGTTTGCTAGGCAGAATGCGCTTTATGGGGGTCACGACATGCTTTTGAAACCAATAGTAGCTAATGATGATGAAACAAATTGGAAATTAGGGTGGCAGGTTGAGGGTATTGGTGCAAATGACTCGACAGCGATTGTTGCCCAGTATTTTCTGCCTACCAATATTACGATTCAGTCCAAAGGCTTTGTCGATCCACATTTTGGGCAAAGCCAGATTCGCTTTAATCCTGCAGGTGCGGCCAAATCAAAACATGGTGGCTTTGTTGCCAATCGTTTGATCTTTGCCCATACTAAAAATACAGATTTGCAGCGTCATGTGATCTTGGCGGCAAGCGGACGCTGGCGCATCTGTAATCCGAATTCGTCCTTTCATCGTAAGGAACTTAATTGTTAGCAGATTACCGCTCTATTAGGCATTCCATAAATCAGGTTTAATAGCGCTATGACCCAATTTAGTTCATTTGATCGACAGATGATGGCCTTGGCGCTTGAGGAGGCCATCAAGGCGCTGTATCTCTCCAATCCGAATCCACGGGTGGGTTGCGTGATCACCAAGGGTGAGCAAATTTTGGGCCAAGGGTTTACTCAACAAGTTGGGTCCCAGCATGCCGAGATTGAAGCGATTACTAATGCACGACGCTTGGGAACAAGTGACGCTGATTTTGCTGCCAGTACGTTTTATGTCACGCTTGAACCCTGTTCGCATACTGGTCGGACACCGCCGTGTTGTGATGCGCTCATCCAACTTTCACCAAAGCGAGTTGTGATTGCCATGCAAGATCCTAATCCTAAGGTCTCTGGGCGGGGTATCACAAGCTTACAAAAGCATGGAATTAAGGTGGATGTTGGTCTAATGGCGCATGAAGCGTCTTTACTCAACCCTGGATTTATAAAACGCATGACCCTGGGTCGTCCATATGTACGCATGAAAATTGCATCGAGTCTAGATGGTCGTACCGCACTGCCCAATGGAAAGAGTCAATGGATTACAGGGCCAGCAGCACGTGCAGATGGCCATCATTGGCGAGCCCAAGCATGCGCCATTCTCTCGGGGGTGGGTACGGTGAAGGAGGATGATCCAGCCCTCAGCGTACGTGAGGTCAGCACTTTGCGCCAGCCACTGCGAGTGATTGTGGATTCACAGCTGGAGATTCCATTAGAAGCCAAGGTGCTGAGTGATGCGAATGCCATCATCATTTGCGCTAATCCAGAGCCAAACCACTTACAAAGAATTCAAAAAGAATTAGCAGCGCGTGGCATTGAGGTAGTTCAAATTCCAAATACGAAGGGCAAGGTAGACTTGCCTAAGCTGTTTGCTTATTTGGCTACTGAGCGTGAGATGAATGAGGTGCATGTTGAGTCAGGGTATAAATTAAATGGCTCACTGATTCGCGAGGGCTGTGTCGATGAGCTCCTTATTTACCAAGCGCCTTGCTTTTTGGGCGAGGGCTTAGGAATGGTCAATATTGGGCCGCTTCAAGAGCTATCCCAACGGGATTCTTGGCGAATTATTGAGCACACTCTGATTGGTGATGATTTACGAATTCGGGCATTACGACGTTAAGTGATTAAGCATTACATAGGCTGATATAGTTCATTCATGTTTACTGGAATCATTACTGCGATTGGTGAGATTACACATCTCACTCCAAAAGGGGATGGCCTCCATTTAACCGTCAAAACCCCTGACAATTATCTTGATGATGTAGCGATTGGCGATAGCATTGCGCTCAACGGTGCCTGTATGACAGTTACGACCATGCAAACCAATGCCTTTGAAGTGGATGTTTCTAAGGAATCGATCTCGAAAACAACAGGATTAAACCAGCTTGGGTCTGTGAATTTAGAAAAGGCTCTACGATTTAACGATCGTTTGGGTGGCCACTTGGTCAGTGGCCATGTGGATGGGATTGGCACGGTTCAATCATTTGCTCCTGTTCAAGGTGATGCCTACGGTTCATGGAAGCTGGTAATCGACGCACCGCAATCATTAGCGCCTTATCTGGCCTACAAAGGGTCAATTGTGGTGAACGGCGTATCACTCACGGTCAATCAAGCAGGATCGAAGGATCAATCCGAATGCCCCATTGAAATCAACATCATTCCCCATACCTTGGATCACACCACACTTGGCAAACTCAAGGCAGGCGATCACGTGAACTTGGAAGTAGATCTAATCGCGCGCTATGTGGCGCGTATGCTCAGCAAAGAATAAGCCTTAATCACTGATTTTTTGCTTTAATCGCCGCAAATCAGCTGAAGAAAATAGCTGACTTCGACCCACATTTTGCGTCGGCTTCAGTTTTCCAGCCTGAACATATCTCCTAAAGGTTGGCATTGATATTTCAAGGTATTGTGCAGCCTCATCAGCAGAAAAAAGAGAATTCTTTAGGTGATCAAAGATCTGAGAGTGAGAAAACGATTTGGTTGAACTAGTTATGCTTGGCATGAGTTGATGATCCATCTTTCTAAAGTTGATATCGCGTTGGATCAGCCACCCCAGCTTCTTTAAATCCCGCTTTACGAAGTTGACAGGACTCACAAACGCCGCAGGCTTTCCCTTCCGTATTGGCTTGATAGCACGACACCGTTTGGCTGTAATCAATCCCCAGAGATTGGCCCAGTTGAATAATCTCTGCCTTACTCATTGAAATGATCGGCGCATGGATCCGAAATCGTTGGTGATCATCATTTGATTCCACCCCAACCTTCGTTGCTAAGTTCGCCATCGTTTCAAAGGATTTCACATATTCTGGGCGGCAATCCGGATACCCAGAGTAATCCACTGCATTGGCGCCGTAGAAGACATCAATACTGCCTAAAGACTCTGCCCAGGCTAAGGCCATCGAGAGCATGATGGTATTGCGAGCGGGCACATACGTAATTGGAATTGCTGTTGTCTTGGGATCACCTGCGGTAGGTACGCGCAATGCCTGGTCAGTGAGAGCTGACCCACCAAAGCGGGCGAGATCAAGGTGAATGACTTCATGCCGCTCAACACCAAACGATTGAGCAATCTTTTTTGCAGCATCCAACTCTGACAAATGCTTTTGGCCGTAATGAACCGAGAGGGTATAACAGCGATAGCCGAGTTGTTTGGCAAGCGCCAGAATGGTTGTGGAGTCCAAACCACCGGAGAACAGAATGACCGCAGGGCTATTGGGAGTGCGTGCCTGTGACGGATTAAACGAATGCTTAAAAGCAGAAAAGTCCAAAATTAGAAATCCAGGATCTACTTACTTGATATTGGCAACAATCGGCTTTGCTTCTTTGGCAGCCTCAGAGTCTGGGTACTTGGCGATTAGTTCACTGAGTACCTTTTTGGCTACTGCTTTCTTACCAGATTCAAGATTGGCATTACCAATGGTTAACATCGCCGCAGGCACTCGCTGATGGCCTGGGAAGCGAGTAATCAGAGTTTGTAGTTGATTGATTGAACCGTTGTAATCCTTTAGTGCGTACTTGGTATTACCGGACCAAAAGAGTGCAAGCGGTAAATAGGGGCTAGATGGATATTTACGGATAAACGTAGTGAGATCAGAATCTGCTTTTTTGAGCTGATTGCTCTGAAACGCATTAAGCGCTTCTTCATACGAAGCACGCTCACCGGGTTGGACTATACCGGTCAAGCCTTCCACTTCGACGGTTTGAGGCTCAAATCGGGTGATTCGGTTATCTAAATCTTGATAGTAGGTTTTCTGATGCTTGGTGAGATCATCCATTTGTTTTTGTAAGGTCTCAATTTGTCCGCGCAACTGAGTATTTTCAGTGCGAAGTTTTTCAATCTGATTTTGTAGATCCAGAATCGCAGCTTGCGACGCTTGAATCGCAGCTTGCGACGCTTGAACTGATTTGCGCATCTCTAGAATGGCTTTGCGAGCCTCGTCATCAGAGAAAATCGCCCACGCATTACTGGAAAGTAATGCTCCTAGAGTAACTGTGAGTGCAATGCGCGAATAGCTATAAGTAGGAGTCAATCGATCACGCTCTTACTTGGTGAGGTAAATAATGTCAGCACGACGGTTTTCAGCCCACGCCGCTTCGGTATTACCTTCCGCTTTGGGCTTTTCTTTACCAAGACTCACCGCTTCCATTTGACTATCAGGTACGCCCAGCGCTACGAGCGCTTTACGAACCGCGTCTGAGCGCCGCTGGCCAAGGGCGAGGTTATATTCGGCGGTACCACGATCATCCGTATTACCCTGAATCATGATTTTTTGTTGGGGGTTTTGTTTTAAGTAGGCGGCACCAGCTTGGAGCATATTTTGATATTGGGGTTTGATGGTGTATTCATCAAAGTCAAAATAGATGCTGCGCTGAAAGAGGGGGCTCTTAGGATCATTCCAGGGCTGAGAAGCAATATTGCTACTTTTGGCTTCTTGGGTTTTCATGGTACTGACATCATCTAGCTTCACGCCCGATGAGCACGCGCTGAGTAGGCCGATGCCTCCCAAAATGCTGGTCAGTACAAAGCGACGCTGGGGTGATGTAGTTTTCATGCGCTCTCCCTCGAATAAATTGATGGTGTTCGTAAACCGATGGACTGCAAACTAATTAGTATTATGCCTTGGATCATGGATCATTAAATTGAGTCTCGCTTTCAATGATGTAGCTCTTAAATTATTTTTTACTATCATTGACTTGATAGACTCAAAGTTTAAAAAAGTTATAAGTTATCGATACACTTCACGACGGTTTCCAATCTCAATGACCAAGACCATCATTTGTTCATCCACGATATTACAGATTACTCGAATATCATCAACTCGATAACGCCAATATTCGCCAATCTTTGGACCTTTTAAATTTTTTCCCAGTGATCGTGGATCAGATAAAACTGCAACCCTCTCATCCATGTAATCAAGAATGCGTAATGCAATCTGCTTGTCTAATTTTTTAAGTTGCTTGCTTGCTGACTCAGTGTACTTAATGATCCAAACCAAGATCTTTCCTTACTTGGGATGCATCTAATAATTTTTCACTACCTTTACGCACCCGCTCCATCGTTGCATCTGCCAAATAGAAATCCTCAAGGTCATCCAATCCGCCCTCGATTAATTCGCGCAAATAATACGATTTGGCCCTACCAGTTTGCGCAACCAGTTGATCTAATCTTTGCTCGATCTCTGGATCAAGCCGAATTGAAACAGCCATCACTTTTCTCCTAAAGAACATCTACAGGGGTAATTGTATCACATGTATTACATACAATACATGTATTTATTTACCTTCCAGTTAATGAATTAGCGATCCATGAATGGACCCCAAGATGGCTGCCGCACATCGGATCCTGGAACACTCAAAATTTGTTTGACATAGCCATCGACCGAAACGGCAGCTAATACTTTTTTACCCCCGACTTGGGTTGAGTACAAAATGTAGCGACCATTGGCGGCAAAGCTTGGGGACTCATCAAAGCTTGTATCGGTCATGGGGGTGCTATCGCCCGTGAGGAGATTCATTAAAAAGAGCTTGTAGCCACCGCCCGCTCCACCGATATAGGCTAAGAACTTACCATCGGGTGAGATTCGTGGCGATGTCGCATACGGTTGTTTAAAAGTGATACGTCTTGCTGGTTCTCGGCGTTCGCCATCAGCGCTCATGCGATAGATTTGAGGATTGCCGCCTCGATCACTCGTGAAATAAAGGAACTTACCGTCTGGTGAAAATTGCGGTTCGGTATCAATCGTATTGCCTTGCGTCAGACGGCGCAGATTACTGCCATCGGCATTGACTCGATAAATTTGCGTATTGCCATCTTTGGAGAGAGAAACTGCAAGGCTCTTGCCATCGGGGGCCCAGGATGGCGCGCTGTTGTTACCACGTTCATTTGAGAGAACAATGCGACGTCCGGTGACTAGTTCATGTACATAAACTACGGGTTTACGATCTTCAAACGATACATAGGCAATTTTTTGACCATCAGGTGACCACGCTACCGAAATGATTGGCTCACTACTGTTGAGCGCATTGCGCATATTTTGGCCGTCGGCATCCGAGATCACTAAGCGGTATCGTTTGCCCTCTTTCATGACGTAGGAGAGTCGTGTGGAGAATACGCCACGCTCCCCCAAGAGTTTGAAGATGATGTCATCTGAAATCTTGTGGGCTGCAAGGCGCAAGTTATCTTCGCTTGCAGACACAATCAATCCATTGAGACTCTCGCCCTTACGTATGTCATACAAGCGGTAACGAACCTCATATTGACCTGGAGATTTTTGAGTCACTGAGCCAACAGCCAAGGCATCGGCTCCACGTGCCGCCCAAGTTTTAAAGTTAGGAATGACTTGATCGTCCTCAACACCGTTACCAAGCTCGACATTTCGGAAGTAGCCACTGCGTGTGAGGTTTTGCCTAATCACATCAGAAATCTTGACCGGTAATTTATCTTCATCTTTAAACCGGGCAACCGCAATCGGATAGAGCGTTTGGCCAACGCCCTTGATCTCGATATTCATTTGAGCATTCACAGGGGAAACGAAGAGTCCCATGAAAATAGTAAATGCCAGCAGGGTGGCAATACGAATGCGTTCAAATGTCATGAACATTATTCTAGCCGCTCACAATGACCTATCAATTAATCCTTCGGTTTAAAGGTCAGTTTTATCTGACGCATAGGAATTTTGCCGTTTTCGTCACGCGGTAGGCTCTCGGCTCGATCGATCGCAATTAAGACCGCGCGATCCCAGGCGGGATCCGTGCTCGCAGAGGTAATAGTTCGTTTCAAAATCATGCCATCTGGAGCGAGATCCACCAAAACGACTACAGCTGGATTGCCAGTGGTGGATTCGGCGTTGAACACAATGAGCGGCTTTATCTTTTTGCGAACGCGATCGGCGTAACCAGGGGGGGCGTTACCACCCGCTCCTACGCCATCGCCAACTTTGCCGCCGCTGCCGCCTTCAGCGCCTGCTGCTGCTTTTAAGCGGGCCAATTGATCTAAACGCGCCTTCTCTGCTGCAGCCGCCGCTTTTTTAGCTGCGGCATCTTCTTTGGGGTCAACCTTTTTTTCAGCCGGTTTTGTTTCTACTTTCTTCTCAGGCTTAGGCTCAGGTTTTTTAATTACCTCTTTGGGAGGCTCGGGCGGCGGTTTCGTTTTCTTGATGACGATTTCAGCGGCTTCTGGTTTCACCTCAACTTTAGGGATAGGGGTAATACTTGGGGGTGGAACACTCGCGTCCCAGAGTTCCACTTCAACGCCAGCTGGACTTGAACTGGTTTTCCAATGAATCCCCAGAGTCAGCAGAGCAATTAGAAAAAGATGCGCACCTAGGGAGAGCACGAACGCTTTTGTAGTTCCCGGCTCACGCTGCGCATGAAACTGTCGCGAGGTATGAAGTGTCGCGCTACTCATGCTTATTCATCATTATTGACTACGAACTGCTAATCCCACGCGCTTCACACCGTTTTCCTTTAAGCGGGACATCACATCCATCACTACTTCGTATTTAATGGATTTGTCGGCGGCTAGAACGACTGGTTGCTCAGCGGACTTTTCAGCTTGGGAGCGAGCAAAGGCACCAAGCTCTAGTTTGGAAATCGTTTGTGCGGATTCACCTTCTTTACGAATCGTAATGGCTTCATCAGCACCGATCGTAATAAAGACCGGGGGTAAGGCTTGCACTTTGGCGCCACCAACGGTAGGTAGATTGACAACTCCGGGATTCACTAGGGGCGCGGTCACCATAAAGATGACCAACAACACTAACATCACATCGATGTAGGGAACGACATTGATATCCGCAATCACTTTCCGACGGGATGAGCGAAAGGATGAACGACTAGCCATAGCTTTTAGAGGCGAGCGCCTTGGCGTTGCAAAATATTGGTGAACTCTTCGACAAACGATTCAAAATGCATCGAGAGACGATCAATATCGGTCGAGTAGCGGTTATAGGCAACCACTGCTGGGATGGCTGCAAATAAACCAATTGCAGTTGCGACCAGGGCCTCTGCAATGCCAGGGGCAACAGATGCAAGAGTGGCTTGTTGAACATTAGCCAAGCCTCGGAAGGCGTGCATGATGCCCCAAACCGTTCCAAGTAAACCAATGTAGGGGGAGACTGAACCAACCGAAGCTAAAAAGGGTAGATTCGCCTCCAAACGATCCATCTCGCGTTGATAGGCTGCTTTCATGGCGCGCCGTGCCGCATCGATTTCTTTCGCCTTTAAGAACTCTTTCATTCCAGCTGCAAAGATTCTTTCGAGAACAGCAGCATTTCCGGCGCTGTCGGCGCTGGCCATTTTTCGTTGCGCAACCTCAAACAAGTTATACAGATCACCGCCAGCCCAAAAATTTCGCTCAAAACGTTCAGTCTCTCGACGCACGCCACCCAGAATCGAGCCTTTACGAAAAATAATGGTCCAAGAGGCTATCGACAGGCTCAAGAGCAATACCATCACGGCTTGGACCAGGATGCTGGCATTGAGAACCAGGGAGAGAATAGAAAGGTCTTGAGTAGGGTTCATAAGGACTTTGTATTATGGAAGGTAATTTTAGCCAATCCTTGCACGATTGCCTCAGTTTGACTGCCGTACTTTGTTATTGTTATGTGATTAATTAGGAATCCACCATGTTTGATCGTCAACACACTTTAGCGCATATTGACCCCGAGTTATGGACTAGCATCCAAAACGAGAATCGCCGCCAGGAGGAGCACATCGAGCTCATCGCCTCTGAAAACTACACCTCACCTGCAGTGATGGCTGCTCAAGGCTCCCAGTTGACCAATAAATACGCCGAAGGTTACCCCGGTAAGCGCTACTACGGCGGTTGCGAGTTTGTTGATGTGGCCGAGCAATTGGCGATCGATCGGGTCAAGAAATTATTTGGAGCTGATGCGGCGAACGTACAGCCCCATTGCGGAGCATCAGCCAATCAAGCAGTTTTCTTGACCTTTTTGAAGCCTGGCGATACGTTTATGGGTATGAGCCTTGCCGAGGGCGGGCATCTCTCCCACGGCATGGCACTCAATATGAGTGGCAAGTGGTTTAACGCCATTTCCTACGGTCTAGATCAAAACGAAGCGATCGATTACGAGCAAATGGAGCGTCTTGCTCGCGAAAAGAAACCAAAACTCATTATTGCTGGTGCATCCGCTTACTCATTGCAAATTGATTTTGAGCGCTTTGCAAAAGTTGCTAAAGAGATTGGTGCGATTTTTATGGTGGATATGGCGCATTACGCAGGTTTGATCGCTGCGGGCGTTTATCCTAATCCAGTGCCGTATGCCGATGTCGTGACCTCAACCACGCACAAGAGTCTACGCGGTCCACGTGGTGGCATTATTCTCATGAAGGCTGAGCATGAGAAAGCCATTAATTCGGCGGTATTCCCAGGAATGCAAGGCGGCCCCTTAATGCATGTGATTGCGGCTAAAGCCGCAGCATTTAAAGAAGCCTTGGAACCAAGTTTTAAGAATTATCAAAAGCAAGTGATTGCCAATGCCCAGGCTTTGGCAAACTCGCTCATTGAGCGGGGATTGCGCATCGTCTCTGGTAAGACTGAATCCCACGTGATGTTAGTGGATCTGCGTGCAAAGAAGATTACAGGTAAGGAAGCGGAAGCAGTCCTCGGAGAGGTGCATATCACGGTCAACAAGAATTCTATTCCCAATGATCCTGAAAAACCGATGGTAACGAGCGGAATTCGCTTGGGTTCACCGGCGATGACCACGCGGGGTTTTAAAGAGGCAGAAGCCAAACAAGTGGGACAACTCATTGCCGATGCACTTGATCATTCCAATGATCCTAATCGTTTGGCGAAGGTTCGTGAGCAGGTTAATTTGCTTACAAAACGCTTTCCAGTATACGGAAATTAAGCTTCATGCGCTGCCCGTTTTGCCATAGCGATGATACCCAGGTGATGGACACCCGGATATCGGATGAGGGCGACTCGGTAAGACGCCGTAGGCGCTGCGCGTCCTGCGATAAGCGCTTTACGACTTACGAGCGGGCTGAGTTAAGTCTGCCTGCGATTGTGAAAAAAAATGGCAGTCGCGTTGAGTACAGTCATGAAAAGTTAGTCAGCTCGATTCGTTTGGCATTGCGCAAAAGACCCGTTTCCTCGGATGCGGTCGATGATGCGATCGGACGCATTGAAGAAAAACTGATGGCCTCTGGTGAAAAAGAAATCCCTAGTGAGCGGGTTGGTGAACTGGTGATGCGTGAGCTTAAGCGCCTTGATAAAGTCGCCTACATCCGCTTTGCGTCGGTCTATCGGAGCTTTGCCGATCTTGAGTCGTTTGAGAGTGCTCTCAAGGAGCTCAAGTAAAAATTACTGAAGTGCTGAGAAGATGGCTTTGGTAATGTCGTCAACGGAGCCTGTGCCTGATACCTTTCGATAGGCGGGTGCCTTAACCCCAGCACTTACTGGCTCACTTGCCCACTTTGAATAGTAGTCTACGAGAGGGCGTGTTTGATCGGTGTAGACCTGCAGACGCTTACGTACGGTTGCCTCTTGATCGTCATCGCGCTGAATGAGGGGCTCACCCGTCACATCATCTTTGCCATCGACTTTTGGAGGATTAAATTTGACGTGATACGTACGACCCGAAGCAGGGTGAACGCGGCGACCACTCATGCGCTCAATAATCGCCTCAAATGGCACATCGATTTCAAGGACGTAGTCAATCGGCACGGCCGCATCTCTCATGGCTTGTACTTGTGGGATGGTTCTAGGAAAACCATCAAAGAGGTAGCCTTTGTGACAATCGGGTTGGGTTAAGCGATCTTTAACTAAGCCAATAATGATGTCATCAGAGACCAGGCCACCGGCATCCATAATCTTCTTGGCAGCCATTCCGAGAGGAGTGCCTGCTTTAACGGCGGCGCGCAGCATATCGCCAGTTGAGATTTGTGGGATTCCGAACTTTTCACAAATAAATTGGGCTTGCGTTCCCTTGCCCGCACCTGGAGTACCCAGCAAAATTAAGCGCATGTTATCCCCTATCTTGTTTTTTCATTACCTATAGTCTAATTGATTGCCCTGAGCTAGGGCAGATTTATTAGGCGATGTTTCTTAGCGAAATCCCTAAAAGAAGACGCGAACGCGCGCGAGATCTTCCGGGGTGTCTACACCAGCTGGGGGCAATAAGGAGGCGAGGTGCACCGCAATGCGATAGCCGTGCCATAGCACGCGCAACTGCTCTAGGGACTCGGCGACCTCTAATGGCGAGCTTGTAAGTTGTGCGTATTTTTTTAGAAAAGCAACGCGGTACGCATAAATGCCAATGTGGCGATAGTAAGTGGGTGACGATTGGGTGCGATCGTAGGGTACCGTTGCTCGGGAGAAGTACAGTGCCTCATGGCGGTGATTGAGAACCACCTTGACCGCATTAGGATTGGTAATTTCCTCAGCATTCTGAATAGCTACGGCTGCTGTGCTCATCACGCATTCAGGGTGTGCTGCTAGGGTGTCAGCCACTTGATTGATGAGCTCCACCGGAATTAAGGGCTCATCGCCTTGCACGTTCACAATGAGTGCCTCATCATCTAACCCTAAGCGAGAAGCAACTTCTGCAATCCGATCGGTGCCACTGGGGTGATCGGCGCGGGTCATGAGGACATTTAATCCTGCCGCTTGGCAGACTGATTCGATTTCAACGGCATCGGTAGCAACCAAAATTTGTTTTGCTTTGGATTGCGCGGCGCGCTCGGCCACGCGTACGACCATCGGTTTACCACCAAGGTCTGCGAGTGCTTTGCGTTCAAGTCGTGAGGAGGCTAAGCGCGCAGGGATTACAACAGTAAAGACGGTCATCGCGACAAATTATTTAGAGAGTGCACTAGCTTCTTCGGGGCTGAGACTGCGCGCTTCATCAACAAGCATCACCGGAATGTCGTCGCGAATTGGGTAGGCAAGCTTATCGACTTTGCAAATGAGTTCGTGTTTGTCTTCATCCAAATGCAGTGAGCTCTTGCAAATGGGGCAAACCACAATATCGAGTAAATTTCTATTCATCATCGAAGGGCCTCAATCATCACTATGTGCTCATCATAGCCCAAGATGTCGGATTATTTGAGATAAGGATTGGGCCGCGTAATGACCTCTTCCACCCAACGACTGAATTCCGATGGGAGTTCTAAGCGCATGGGAATAACCCAGACGCGAGAATCCTCAATCTCTGAGCATTTAACTGCGTCTTTTTCCGTGATCAGGATAAGATCTACCGCAAGCGTCTTGAGATCGTTATCGCGAACTGACGCGTGATCGGGAAGTGCCAGAGTTTGATCAATATGGACACCAAGCTTGACGAGCGCATCAAAAAACTTTTTTGGATTACCAATTGCTGCAAGTGCGCCTACTTTTAATCCGACCAAGCGACTGAGCATTTGTGTAAAGGTGATGGGCTCATTGGGGCGGTGCAATGGATAGGCACTATCGATGATTGGGCTGAGTTGCAGTTTGCGAGAACTAGGAAAAGGCTCGCTCTGTGTAGGGGATTCGCTAATAGTGATGGTTGCATCGCGCTCACGCTTAGCACTCTCGCGAAGTGGCCCAGCGGGTAAGAGCCTGCCATTACCATCCCCACGCTCATCCTCAACGACTAATTCCAAATCACGCCCGCCTTCACGCGCAGGCCAACGCACTAAGGCCGCATGCTGCAAACCATCGTCACTGATGATGACATTCACCTCGGGATGGGCTTGCAGGAGCGCATCTATGCAGGCCTTACGTTTGCGATAGACCCAAATTGGTACAGAATCATGAATGCGTTGAGCCATAAGTACCGGCTCATCACCAACTTGATTGGGCTTACCATCCCGATTAACAGCTGTAGGTTGCGCGAGCAATGATCGTGTATTGGGTTGATAGCCACGACTAATCACGCCAGGCCTAAAGCCTCGCTCAACCAGTTCATTGGCAAGCGCAATAACGAGCGGCGTTTTCCCTGTGCCCCCCACCCGAATATTTCCTACGATGATGATCGGAACTGGCGCAGTGTGATAGATCCCAAGGGTGTGCAACAGACCAGAGTCCACGATCAATTGCTTGATCCAAACAATAAGGCCATAGATCCATGCGAACGGAAGCAAAACAACGCTGACAAATCGATCGACAATCGCTCGAATGGGTGAATGAGTAAAAGAAGACTTTTCCCAAAAGCGCGGTGAGGTCTTAAACAACATTATTTTTTTACTTGACTACTAAAAGCGATATTGGGTAGACCTGCATCACGCGCCAGTTCCAATACGGTCATGACCGCTTGATGCGGAGCGCGGGCATCGGCATCGATGCTAATGCGTAGGTTTTGCTCAGGAACAGTGTTCATTTGTTTCAAAGCACTTCCCAGCTGAGAGCGATTCATGATCTTGCCATTTAGGGCAAAGCGACCATCGCCACTGACGGCAATATTGATCTCACGCGCTGAATCGACAGTCTCGACACCAGAGGCCGTTGGGAGGGTAATCGCAATTTCTTGAAACTTGGTAAACGTAGTAGAAATCATCAAAAAAATCAGAATGACTAAGAGGACATCGATGAAGGCAATAAGATTAATTTCTGGTTCGGCATAAGAGAAGGAGCGGGGTGAGCGACCCAAATGTATGCCAAAGCGAGAGGAGCTTTTGTGCGAAGTGTCGAGCCAGCTCATGAAGATGACGAAGTCAATTGTGGATACAACTTCTTAAACAACTGCCGAGTGCATTCCTCACACTCACGCTGGCGTTGGTCCGCTACCGCTCGCAAGATCCGCCAACCAGCCAAAGCTGGAATTGCAATTAAAAGACCAAATGCGGTGTTGTAGAGTGCAATCGAGATGCCGTGCGCCAATTGCTGAGGATTAGTCGCGCCAACGCTTGCGGCATTCACTGCACTACCAATCGTGCCACCTTGGCTGCCAAAGATCTCGATCATGCCCACCACGGTGCCAAAGAGACCCAGAAGGGGTGCTACGGTAGCAATTGTGGCGAGCGTTCCTAAATAGCGATCTAATTTCATCCAGAGGTTTTGCGCAAGGATCTGAAGCTCTTCAATCGCAACCTCGGCCGAGTGCCCCAGGGCATGCTCACGTAAGACACCCGCTAATAGGCCGCCAATCGGGGAGGAGCCAGAGAGTTGATTGAGAAAATTGAGGTCATTTGCTAAGGTTGGGGTGGCAGCAAAAGCCTCTTCAATCGACCTTTTACGAACAATATGGGTTTTGCGCAAATACCAGCTGCGTTCGAGCAAGATAGCTAAGCCGAGAATGGATATGGCAAGGAGCGGCCAGATGGGCCAGCCAGTTGCGATTAAGATGGAATACATGAACGGTATTTTCATGCAAATTCAGAAAAGCCCCAAAAAACGGGTGACTCTATTTCATCCCGAAAGTCAGTTGCATCCAACTATGGGCTTTGATGCCGGCTTGTGGATAACTCTGTGTAAAACTTTATGCAAATACCACTCTAAGTCCTTGATAAGTAGTGTAAGTCCTTGATTTATGTATGGAAATTAAGTCACCGAAATGATAAAAATATGTATTTAAATCAATTACTTATGAATTTGTTGTTGGATCAAAGCCACATCCATAAAGAGCAAGTAGTCACTAACTTTTTTACTTTCTCCGCCAGTCAAGCCTTGTGGATATGTCGCGACCCGCAAGCCCATATAGTTACAACAAAGTGACCATTTGATGACGGAAAAATCAAGCCCAATCCTGAGTGTTGGCGATCTAAACCGCGCCATTGCTGAGTCTTTGACCGAAGAGTTTGAGTTTGTGATGGTTAGCGGGGAGGTATCGAACTTCAAAGCTTATGACAGCGGGCATTGGTATTTCTCGCTCAAAGACGAAGAAGGTCAGATTCGCTGTGTGATGTTTCGGGGAAAAAATCTTCAAGTTGGATTTATGCCCCAATCTGGGGATCAAGTGGAGGTCAGTGCATCGGTCAGTATGTATGTGCCCCGCGGTGATGTGCAACTGACCATCCATGCTTTGCGCAAAGCTGGCCTGGGGGGTCTCTACGAGGCTTTTCTAAAGCTCAAGGACAAATTAACCAAAGCCGGTTTATTTGATGAGGAGCGCAAACGCGCAATTCCATCTCATCCCAAGGCAATTGCGATTGTGACTTCAACTCAAGCCGCAGCCTTGAAAGATGTGCTTACCACCTTAGCACGTCGGGCCCCGCATATTCCGATCTTTATCTACCCAACTTTAGTGCAGGGCGCGGATGCGCCTCCTGGGATCATGAAAGCCATTCAGAAGGCCAATGATGATGGCTTCGCTGAAGTAATGCTCTTGGTGCGCGGTGGAGGGAGCATTGAAGATTTATGGGCATTTAATGACGAGCAGCTGGCGCACACCATTGCCAACTCGGACATACCAATCATCAGTGGCGTGGGTCACGAAACGGATTTCACCATTGCTGATTTTGTGGCAGATCTGCGAGCCCCCACGCCAACCGGTGCCGCCGAACTAGTCACTCCCAAGCGAGAGCAACTCCTACAGGAACTGAGGAGCTATGAGGAGACGATCGCTCAGCGTCTGGAGCAGCGTCTCGAGCGCGAGGCTCAAACACTCGATCAAATTAGTCTCAGACTAAAGCACGCTTTACCAAACACGGATCGCATGCGCGAGCAAATTGGGCAATGGCAGCAACGCCTGTCTCAAGGTGTGCGAGTTTATTTAGAGAGCCTGAAACGCAATCAAGCGCATTGGCTTACTCAGCTTGAAACCCTCAATCCGCAACGCACGCTCGAGCGGGGTTACGCAGTGATTTTGGATGAGAATCAAAAGGCCGCACGGCAACCCAGTGATATTCAAGAGGATGAGCTTTACCAGGTTTGGCTTGCAGAAGGCAAGATACAAGTTGCCTTTAAAAAATAGATAACTAATTCTTATCCTGTTGGGTAGGAGGGCAGAACCTTGATTATTCCAATATGAAGTCTGCCAAATTAAAGAGAACTTTAATTTGAAAGTTGCATATTAAAGTTTTCTTTAATATGAACTTCAATCAAAATCAGGAATCTGCCAAAAGCCATTCTTTTATTCATCTTTTGGTGAATATTGGCGAATAAATGGCATTTGTCTGCACTGGATTTTAAGAAAATGCAGATTTATCCTTAAACCTTCACCTTTTGTTTGCTTACCACTCTGTTGATATCACAGATTTTTTATGGGTTGCTCAATCAAAATACTAGGCGAAATACCGAAGCGCTTCGAAATCGCTTTAACTTGACGAAGGTTTAGTTTTCTCGCTCCAGAAAGAATCTGGGATATGACGCTTTGGTTACCAATTTCAGGTAGATCCGACTGTCGAAGCCCGTGTTGATCCATCAAAAACTTAAGAATTTCTTGAGGTTTAGCTTGATCGATTGGGAAATGCTCTCTTTCATACGAGCGAATCAATTCACATACAATCTCAAAAAGGTTTAGTAGCGAATGCTTTTTTGAGCAGCCAATCGCATCCGATAGATGGTCGGCCAGCAATACCATTCGCTCATAGTCTTTTCGGTTATGAATGGGAAAAAGGGCAACAGTTTTGCTGAGTTGCTGCCAGGCATTTTCTAATTCGAGCATGTTCATTTCTTCCACCGTCCCTTATCGTAAATGGCATGGGTAAGAATCTGCTTAATGTAACGAATTTGTTTTGAAAAACTTATAAAAGTTATTAATCGATAGCGATTTCCACAAATATCAAAAACAATTAAATCTTCGACTTTATCCATCGTTCCAAATACAGACTTTAGTTGAAAATAATTGTCGAATGACTGGGATTCAATAATTCTTCTTCAACTTTGTAAGGGTTTAAGAGCATCTGGGTGGTTTGCTGAAAACTCAATGATTTGTTTATTGGAAATGACGCGCATTACCTATTTTATTGCAAAATGCAATAAAAAGAAAGAAGAATATCTAACCCGTGAAAAAAGAATCGGATTAATTAAAAAAGATTGGTTCAGGAATCAGCTCGACTCCGAAGGTCTCTTTCACCCTTTGCTGAATTTGTCCTGCAAGCCCAAGTAGTTCTGAGGCATTGCCACCACCTCGATGGGTGAGAACTAAGGCTTGTTTGTCATGAACTCCCACATTGCCCAGTTGCATCCCTTTGAAGCCACACTGGTCGATGAGCCAACCGGCTGCTAGCTTGCTATGGGTCGCCGATTCTGGATAACTCACTATCTGTGGGAATTGTTTTTTAAGGAATTGCAATTGCTGATTGGAAATCACAGGATTTTGAAAAAAACTACCCACATTACCAATCATCTTGGGATCTGGTAACTTTTGAGTGCGGATGGCGCACACTGCTTCAAAGATTTCAGGAGCAGTGATCGCATCAACTGAGCGATTGGCAAAGTGGTTGGCAAGATCGGCGTATGAGATGCGCGGTTGCCATACCTTGGGCAGATCAAAAATTACCGCTGCGATCACAAAGCGATTCGGCTCATCTTTAAACACGCTGTGCCGATAGGTAAAGCGACAATCTTTATTCGATAGACTGACCCACTGATTGGTTTGGCAATCGAAGGCCTCCACCGTATCGATGTACTCTTTCACCTCAACTCCATAGGCGCCAATATTTTGGATGGGAGCCGCTCCAACCGTGCCTGGAATCAAGGCGAGGTTCTCCAGACCACGGTAGTTCTGATCCAGAGTCCAGCGAACGAAGTCATGCCAGTTGACCCCGGCCCCTACCCGCAACCTTGTCTTCGCAGCTTGATTCTCAAGAACCTCAATGAAATCGATGTCCATGAGGAGAGTGAGTCCTGGTAATTGGGCGGGTAGAACAACGTTGCTACCTCCCCCAAGAGTCCGATAGGGCGACCCCGCATTTTTGGCCCAGGTAATCGCCAGGGGGATTTGCTCAGATTGGGTAATGGGCAAAGCCCACTCGGCCACCACCTCAAAGCCTAGGGTATTGCGCTCTCGCAGTGGGTAATTGGCCAGTGGCTTGCAATCAAAGTTCATGCCACAATCTTATTCGGGTTTTGCATGAAGAATGAAATTGGTCTAAAAATAGCAAAACCGTCATGATTAC
>VGIH01000016.1 GCA_016867965.1 Betaproteobacteria bacterium
TTAAAAATATCACGCTTTTGGAATATCTAGTTTTTTAATAACTACATTAATGTGCCCATATGGGCAGTGACGACAACCATTACCGCAACAACTTCCTTGTTTCAGCAGAGCATTACTTGTCATTACGTGAAATCCAGAGATCGGATCAACGTATGTATCGCGCCCTTCTTTACAAGCAAGATCATGTAACTTATCTATATTAAACATTAAATAATTCTTCGAAAATTATCTACCATCACTCTCTGGGTAGGTGTCGAATCCCCATTTCTTATCTTAAATAGATTTTTAGAATCAACTTAGAATGTACGTTTAGTTAAGATACCCAATCAAGGCCTATATATCTATTGGGGTTTCACAGTGATATTCACTACACACCGACTACACATTCAAACAAAATGACCTAGCGTTTTACGCTAAGTCATTGAATTTAATGGTGGGCCCAGCTGGACTCGAACCAGCGACCCAAGGATTATGAGTCCTCTGCTCTAACCAACTGAGCTATGGGCCCCTAAGACTTAATTAATCTTCTTCGAGGAAAGTCTTCAGCTTATCACTGCGGCTGGGGTGACGCATTTTGCGTAATGCCTTAGCCTCAATTTGACGGATCCGCTCACGGGTCACATCAAACTGTTTACCAACTTCCTCGAGAGTGTGATCGGTGCTCATCTCAACACCAAAACGCATCCGCAATACCTTTGCCTCGCGCGGTGTTAAAGAGTCAAGAACATCCTTCACTACATCGCGCATCGAGTCATGCAATGCAGCCTCGGCTGGAGCTAGGGTATTGGAGTCTTCAATGAAGTCACCCAGATGCGAATCTTCATCATCGCCAATTGGGGTTTCCATTGAGATTGGCTCTTTCGCAATCTTCATGATCTTACGAATCTTATCTTCTGGTATCTCCATCTTCTGAGCCAAGGTTGCTGCGTCAGGCTCATGCCCTGTTTCTTGCAAAATTTGACGGCTAATACGATTCATCTTATTGATCGTTTCGATCATATGCACCGGGATACGGATCGTTCTGGCTTGATCCGCAATCGAGCGCGTGATTGCTTGACGAATCCACCATGTTGCATAGGTTGAGAACTTATAACCGCGACGATACTCAAATTTATCCACTGCTTTCATGAGGCCGATATTGCCCTCTTGAATCAGATCCAAGAACTGTAAGCCGCGGTTGGTGTACTTCTTAGCAATTGAGATCACCAAGCGCAAGTTTGCAACGGTCATCTCACGCTTTGCTTCACGCGCCCGCTTCTCGCCAGCAATCATTTGCTTATTGACTTCTTTGAGTTCATTGAGAGGTAAGACCACCTTGGTTTGAATATCGATCAATTTCTGTTGCAGCTCTTGAATCGCGGGGACATTCCGCTCCAAGAGGGCGCTATAAGGTTTTGGATCCTTAAGAAGATTTGCGGTCCAACGCAAGTTCATGGCCATTTTTGGAAATGCTTGCAGAACTTCAGCGCGCGGGATTCCGATCTTATCAACCAGAATACTCACAATGCCGCGCTCGAGCTTCCATACCTCATCCACTTGCGCACGCATGGTATCGCAGAGTTTTTCAACACTCTTCGCCGTTAAACGAAAACCAAGCAACTCATTGCGAATCGCATCTTGGGCCTTTAAATAACCGGGTGAGTTATACCCATCGCGATCATGGGCACGACGCATCTTGTCAAACTGAGCCCGAATCACCGCAAACTTTTCGAGAGAACGTTGCTTTAATTCCTCGAGTTGTTTGGCACTTGCAGTACTTGCACCACCGCTGCCACCTTCCTCATCATCCCCCTCCTCGCCCTCTTCCATGAGCTCGAGATCCTCGGGCTCATCAGCAGCCATCGGGATATCTTCGGCATTTGGATCGACTAAGCCATCAACAAACTGATCAATTTCCATTTCACCTGAAACGATCTTGTCTACATTAGCTAGGATCTCTGAGATTGTTACTGGGCAAGCAGACAAAGCCATCACCATGTCCTTAAGGCCAGCTTCAATCTTTTTGGCAATGACGATTTCGCCCTCACGGGTCAACAAATCAACGGTACCCATCTCACGCATGTACATGCGCACAGGGTCGGTGGTTCGTCCAAATTCGGAGTCAACAGTTGAGAGGGCAGCTTCGGCCTCTTCCTCAGCCTCCTCTTCTGAAGTTGCAGTGGGTCCATGCTCATTGAGCAAAAGGGTTTCTGCGTCTGGCGCTTGCTCGTAAACAGTAATGCCAATGTCATTGAGAAGACCGATCAGAGTTTCTAGAGCATCTACCTCGGATAACTCATCGGACATCACATCGTTCATCTCGCCATGGGTTAAATATCCTTTGGATTTACCCATTTTGATGAGGGTCTTCAAGCGCGAGCGGCGTAATTCTTGCTGCTCCTCACTACCCAATTGTTGCGCAGCAAATTCTTTTAGCAGCGCCTTTTCTTTTGCTTTGCGATCGCGCGCCTTCTGCCGATCAGTTCGGTTGTCCACGCCTGGCTCAGTAACTACTTCGGCCTTGGGTTTTCGACCACGCGTTTTTTTGATCGGCTGCCCGTTTTCATCGAGCTCAACAGCTGCTTCTTTTGCTTTTAATTTGGCAGCTTTTGCCTCCGCCTTCGCTTGTTCTTTAGCTGCTTTTTCTTGTGCCTTCTTTAATGCCTTTTCTTCAGCTGCCTTTTTTGCCAATTCCTTGGCGGTTAATTTAGGGGCTGGTTTAACCGATTTAGCATTAGCCTTTGCATTCTTTGCAATTGGCTTCACAACCTTGGAGACCGCTTTTTTTGCTGGCGCCTTAGTTGCTTTACCCGCTGATTTGCTAACTTTTTTTACGGGTGCCTTCGTGGGCTTCTTTGCTGCAACTTTTACGGCCTTCTTAACTGCCGCAGCGGGCTTTGCCTTTTTAATTGCAGCTTTTGCCTTCGCAATAGGTTTTGCTAATTTTTTAGGAGCAGCTTTAGTAACTGGTTTTTTCATGGGTATCTTTGCAATCGATCAATCTAATAAGTTAGTGATTACTTACTTAAGCCATATGTCCTGACGATCTGGTTCATTTACCCGTATCGATCATCCAAAGGTTCTCAGGCCAAGGAGGTAAGTGGCTGATTCAAATAGTTTTTTCTGGAAATGTGTATTATACTCGATTGAGTCAAGCAAGACCTACAAAAGCATAAAAAATATCGTTTTATGCCATCAATGGTCTAAATTTCCTACCGTTTACTCAAACGCTGACTAATTTGCCGATACCGTTCTAAATCCTCAGGATTTGCTGTGCCTTGGGTCATTTTTTCCGTAATTTCAGTCATTTCGGCTTTGAGATTAGCAAGTTCTAACTTACTTAAAACCCCGATTAAATCCTCTTTTGCTCCAATAAACTCAATCTCAGAGCCTAAGATCCGCTGCCTTAGGATTTGGTACAAATCAGCCAATGGACTGGTAGCCAATTGATCCTGAAAGACGGCAAAGGAGGAATTTTGATTTTCTTTTCCAAGCTCTAAAACGTCGCATTGGTGAATCAGATCGCCCATTAGGTCATGGGCCTTATCCGATCGTTTTTTGGCAATTTCAAGCGCCAATTGACGCTGTTCCAAAGTCATTTCTTTTCCCAGAATCGGAAACTGAATCAACAAACGCATGATGTGTTCCGATAAATCGGTTGGCTTGGGTGGCTCAACGTTCGGACGGGATTGCTTTGCCGATCGAGGGGTGATGGGTTTAGTTATTGCCGGTCTGATAGCCTGCGGTTTTGTTGGGGTTTGAGGGTTAGGGGCCGGTGCTTTAGTCGCTGGCGTCAGCGCACAAAATTGCTCCAGCTCGCTCACACTCGATGCGGTGCGATTGGCAAGTTCTCGCAGCAGTTGAGAGCGCAAAGCAATGGCTGGCATCGATTGCAACCAGGGTTTTGCAACGTGATGGGTTTTTGCTCGACCCTCTGGAGTTGCTAGATCATTGCCATCACTAGCGAGCTTGAAAAAGAATCCCGATAAAGGCATCGCTTGGTTAATCGCTTGTTCAAAAGCCGCTGATCCATACTGCCGAATGTAGCTATCTGGATCATGCTCACTCGGTAAGAATAAAAAACGAATTTCTTTATCGTCGGAGAGGATTGGCAAACATGCTTCTAATGCGCGCTGCGCAGCACGTTGACCCGCTGCATCACCATCAAATGAGAATACGATCCGATCGGTTTGGCGCAATAATGTCCGTACATGAAATGGTGTGCACGCAGTGCCAAGAGTCGCAACGGCATTAGCAAAGCCCAGCTGGGCCAAGGCCACCACATCCATGTAACCCTCGCACACCAACACAAATTCACGATCCCGAATCGCTAAACGCCCCTCAAATAAACCGTAGAGGGTATTTCCTTTAGAGAACAAAGGGGTCTCTGGAGAATTTAAATACTTGGGCTCGCCTTGATCTAAGATGCGCCCACCGAACGCAATGACCTGTCCCTTGGGATTACGAATGGGGAACATAATCCGATCTCGAAAGCGGTCATAGCGCTTGGTCTTACCTTGGCTATCTGCCCCCTCCCCCTGAATAATTAAGCCAGCCTCAATTAGTAACTTTGCGGTTTCATCTTTAGTGTAAGAATCGAATACTGCCTCGAGACCCTGCCAGCCATCCGGCGCATACCCAAGGCCGTAGCGCTTGGCAATCTCACCCGTCAGACCACGGCCTTTGAGATAGTCAATAGCACGTTGCGATCCTTTTAATTGTTGGGAGTACCAATCACTGGCCATTGTCATCACTTCACCAATGGCGAGGGCTTGCTTTTGAGCAATCACATCACGAACATTTCGTTCCTCACGGGGAACGGAGAGCCCTACGGAGCGGGCAAGATCTTCAATCGCATCAACATACGATTGTCCGGAATACTCCATCATAAACCCGATTGCGGAACCATGTGCGCCACATCCGAAGCAGTGATAAAACTGTTTCGTGGGGGATACTGAAAATGATGGTGACTTCTCCTGATGAAAGGGGCACAAGCCTTGATAGTTAGCGCCTGCCTTTTTGAGTTTGACGTGCTTTCCAACGACATCAACAATATCGACCCGATTGAGCAAATCGGAGATAAAGGATTGAGGAATGAGCGCCATTGATTAAAGCATTATTTGGCGAGAGCGGCTTTTACCAATCCAGATACCATTCCCATATCAGCCTTACCAGCCAACTGAGCTTTCAGCGCCCCAATTACCTTACCTATATCTTGCGGACCGCTTGCTCCCAAATCTGCGATGACCTTTTGAATGGCTGATTGCACTTCAGCGGCCGAGAGTTGTGCTGGCATGTAGGCTTGCAAGATCGCCAGCTCTTTACTTTCTTGATCCACTAAATCCGTACGCCCTGCTTTTTGAAACTGCTCAATCGAATCTTTGCGTTGCTTGATGAGTTTTTCGATGATGGCGATGATGCCGGCATCACCTACCGTAATTCGCTCATCCACTTCTCGCTGTTTGATCGCGGCCAACAATAAACGAATGGTGCCAAGGCGCTCGGCCTCTTTGGCACGCATGGCTGACTTCATGTCTTCAGTAATTTGCTCTTTAAGAGTCGTTCAAGTTCTCCAAATATCAGTGCAATAGATCCATTATCCAAGAGATTAATAAATGCACTAGCAATAAGCTGAATTGCTTTGATAACGGTAAAAGTATTTTTTACCAAAGACCTTACACGTATTGAAAAACCCCAGAGCTATCCTAAAAAGAACGACTTTATTTCTTGTCTAATATTAACAAATTTGTTATCATTCGTTGATGAGATATTCCATTGTTTATTACAGTCAAGAGGTACAGGAAGAAATCATGAATTTGCCAGTTACGCTTCAAGCTCGATTTATCGGCTTAACTGACCGAATGATGGAGCATGGACCAAACTTAGGCCTACCTCATACCAATTCATTTGGAGGTGGGCTATTTGAATTAAGACTTAAAGGTGCAGAGGGTATTGCACGCGTTTTCTTTTGCTTGATAGTAAAACAACAAATTGTCATGCTCCATAGCTTTATAAAGAAAACTCAAAAGACCCCAGATAAAGAATTAAAGCTTGCCAAGCAACGCATGAAGGAGTTTAAGAAATGACGACTAAAGCTACGAAGGTCCTGACCCACAAACAAATGGTCAACAAGATGCTTAAGAATTCAGCTGTAAAGGCTGAGCTTCATCGACTAAACCGTGAAGAACTTTCGATTTTGGATGAAATCCTTGCGGCACGAAAAGCGGCTGGATTATCCCAAGCTCAGGTTGCCAAACGGATGGGAACCCAAGCACCAGCCATTGCAAGACTAGAAAGTGCTTTAGCCTCTGGAAAACATTCCCCAAGCCTCAATACGCTTCGTAAATATGCGGCTGCTTTGGGTAAGCGAATTGAACTTCACTTGGTTTGAAATAGGGATTTATGAATCCCAAAAAAAATGCCCCGACTTATCGAGGCACATTATTAATTTAGATGGCCACAAGAGCCGAATGAATTAGTAAAGCTTTTTAGGCAACATCTGGCTACGAATCCGCTTGTAGTGGCGTTTTGCAGCAGCTGCTTTTTTACGCTTGCGCTCGGCTGTGGGTTTCTCGTAGAACTCACGAGCACGAAGATCGGTCAACAGACCATTCTTCTCAATGGTGCGCTTAAAGCGGCGTAATGCCACTTCAAATGGTTCGTTTTCGCGAAGGCGGACTGTGGTCATGCTGTTTTTACTCGCTTTTACTCTTTGATTGCTTGAAAATGATCAAAATTCACTAAAACACGGATTCTAGCACGTCCCCGCCTTCAATGATAGTCCTCGGTATTGAGACCTCCTGCGACGAAACTGGCCTTGCCGTTTACGACACTCGCCCCTGGGAGGCTGGAAAATCGGCATATGAGGGCATCTTGGGGGCCGCATTGCACTCCCAAATTGAGATGCATCAGGATTACGGTGGGGTAGTCCCAGAACTAGCCTCTCGTGACCACATTCGGCGCTTAATTCCTTTATTAAACAAGACCTTAATTGAATCCGGCTGCACGGTCGATGATTTAGATGGGGTTGCCTATACCCAAGGACCTGGTCTTGCTGGTGCCTTGCTAGTAGGATCCGGCTTTGCCAATGCCTTGGCAGTAGCGATCCAAAAACCGTTAATTGGAGTGCATCATTTAGAGGGCCATTTGCTTTCTCCGCTATTGGCAAACGACTCCTCAAAAAAGCCAGATTTTCCTTTTCTTGCCCTTTTGGTATCGGGTGGGCATACGCAGCTCATGTACGTTAATCGGATTGGCAACTACCAACTTCTCGGCGAAACGGTTGATGATGCGGCCGGTGAGGCGTTTGATAAAACTGCAAAATTATTAGGGCTCGATTATCCGGGTGGTGCCGCGCTCTCGAAATTAGCAGAAACTGGAAAAAATGCTGGATTTGATTTGCCCAGACCAATGTTGCATTCTAAGGATTTGGATTTTTCATTTTCAGGGCTTAAGACCGCGGTCTTACATCAAGTCAAAAAAGCGCAAAGTAGCGACTCCTATAACGCCTCGTTTCGAGCCAATCTCGCCTGCGCATTTGTCGAAGCGGTGACCGACGTTCTAAGTCATAAAGCCATGGTCGCTTTAGAGCAAATGGAATGTCGTGATTTGGTAGTTGCTGGGGGCGTTGGTGCGAATACCCAGCTTCGTAAAAAACTCACTGCCATGACGACTTCTCGAGGGTATCAAGTTCACTACCCACCAATCGAGTTATGCACTGACAACGGTGTGATGATTGCGTTTGCAGGAGCACTTCGACTTTTACAGGGAAGCTCAATAAGTACTACTGGAGCATTTGATATTAAGGCGCGCTGGGATCTCAGCGCTCTAACTATTACGGCAAACTAATTCTGGCAAATGCGCTGTGATTATGGATGGACTCAAAGTTTTCCGCTTCCACCATTAAAGATAGGATTCGCTCATCGCGCTTTAGGCGAGTAGCAACATCCCGCACCAGATCCTCCACAAATTTCGGGTTTTCATAGGCATGCTCAGTGACCCATTTTTCATCGGGACGTTTTAAGATTGCCCACAACTCGCTAGATGCTTCTGTTTCTGCAATGCGGACTAACTCATCAACACCAAGATTGGCATCGGCATCGAGCTTTACCAAAATCGTGACATGCGAGCGCTGATTGTGGGCGCCATATTCCGAAATCTCTTTTGAGCAAGGGCATAAGCTCATTACCGGAACGGTGGCTTTCAAATAAAGATCAACTTCAAGAATTTGATCAAGACTTTCTTTCACTTCAGCTAAATAGGTTACCTCGTAATCCATCCAACTCTCAACCGCGGAGATTGGGGCACTTTTTTTCACAAAGTGGGTGTATTGCATTTGCATACGGCCTTGCTTAGCCTGCAACAAAGGCAGCATTTTCTTAGCCATGTCCACAATGACTGCCCCATCATAAGCGCCCTGTTGATCTTGCAGTAACTGCACAAAGCGCGACATATGGGTACCCTTTTGATCCGCAGGTAATGCCACGTCCATCTCAAAACGAGCAACCGTTGGAAATGAACCAAAACCGCTTTGAACTTGAATGGGGTGCTTGACACCACGGATTCCAACCCGCTCAATCGCTAGCGACCGGGCATCGTCGCTACCTTGAACGTCGGGTAGTGCTTGGGTATTGAGAAAGCTCGTGTTGAGATCATTCATACCATTATTTTCGCTCAAAACGATCCATCGGGTTCAGTAATGCGTTTTAAAAGCGCCTTACTTACCGACCGGGACCTGATCAGAAGGGGTCTTAAGTGACAGTGGTGAAGCACCTAAATCTGGAAAACGCCCAAGAATTGAGGCCTCCATTCCAGCGGCATCAAGCCCACATTGCGCCATCAGCAGGTTGTAATCCCCGTGCTCAATGAAAGAATCAGGCAAGCCCAAAGCCAAGAGTGGTTTGGCAATTCCCAAAAGATTAATGGCTTCCATGCAAGCACTTCCTGCGCCGCCTTGAACACAACCATCCTCAACCGTTACAAAGTAATCGTGATTTCGAGCTAAGCTTTGAATTAAATCAATATCAAGGGGCTTCACGAAACGCATATTGACGACCGTCGCATCCAACTTTTGTGCAACATCAAGCGCTGGATACAGCAATGTCCCAAATGCAAGAATGGCTAGACGCTTACCAGTCGTTTGGGCTTCTCGACGAATCTCGCCACGACCGAGTGGCAAGGTACGCAACTCTTTAGACGGCAGATTACCAATTCCAGCACCACGAGGATAGCGAACCGCTGTGGGATGATTTTGATGATAGGCGGTTGTCAACAAATCACGGCACTCCGCTTCGTCGGCCGGGGTCATGATCAACATATTGGGAATGCAGCGCAAGTACGCAATATCGTATGCCCCTGCATGAGTTGCACCATCGGCACCCACCAATCCAGCACGATCAATTGCGAACACAATCGATAAATCCTGTAAAGCCACATCATGAATCAATTGATCATAGGCGCGCTGTAAGAAGGTGGAATAAATGGCAACAACCGGCTTCATTCCTTCACAAGCCATACCAGCCGCAAACGTTACTGAATGCTGCTCAGCAATCCCTACATCGTAGTAACGATCTGGGAAACGTTTCTCAAACTCCACCAATCCAGAACCTTCACGCATTGCTGGAGTAATACCCACTAATTTTGGATCGGCTTGCGCCATATCGCACAACCACTCACCAAATACCTGGGTGAATGTTTTTTTACCGGCGCCGCTCGCTTTAATGCCTTCCTGAGGATTAAATTTACCGGGACCGTGATACAAAATGGGATCCGCTTCAGCCAACATATAACCTTGGCCTTTGCGAGTAATGACGTGCAAGAACTGAGGGCCGTTACCTTCTTTGGCTAAGCGGCGCACGTTTTGCATCATCGGAATTAAAGTATCCAAATCATGCCCGTCAATGGGGCCAAAGTATGTGAAACCAAACTCCTCAAAGATGGTGGATGGTGATACAAAGCCTTTAGCATGATCTTCAAGACGTTTGGCGAACTCGCGTAATGGCGGTGCCATCGAAGACAGAACCGAATCAATTCCCTTTTTAGTTGCTGAATAAATATTACCGCTTAGCAAACGTGCCAAATAACGATTGAGTGCCCCAACTGCAGGTGAAATTGACATGTCGTTGTCATTCAAAATCACAACCAGCGGCATGTTCTCGTAGACACCGGCATTGTTCATGGCTTCAAACGCCATACCGGCACTCATGGCGCCATCGCCAATCACGGCAACTGCAACGCGATCCTCGCCCTTGGTTTGCGCAGCCCGCGCCATTCCCATCGCTGCGGAGATGCTCGTGGAGGAATGCGCTGTACCGAAAGTGTCGTACTCACTTTCAGTGCGTCTTGGAAATCCTGAGAGCCCACCAAACTGTCGCAAGGTGTGCATCTGATCGCGCCTTCCGGTCAAAATCTTATGCGGGTAGCTTTGATGACCCACATCCCACACAATCCGATCATGCGGTGTATCAAACACATAGTGAAGTGCAATCGATAACTCAACTGTTCCTAAATTAGATGAGAGGTGGCCGCCCGTTTTGGATACGGAATCCACTATGTATTGCCTTAACTCATCAGCTAGGGCTGGTAACTCTTCACGCGTTAACTTGCGTAAATCGCTCGGGTCATTCATCGAGTGCAACATACTATTTTTTGCGATCCACAACCAAATGAGCCAGATGGCGCAAGGCGACCGCCTGTGGCCCAAACTCATTGAGGCTGTCTAACGCTCTCCCCTTTAATTCTTTAGCTAGTTCGTTCGCATAGTCTAAACCCTTCAGGGTCACATAGGTAGGCTTGTCTTGAGCCGCATCTTTACCTGCTGTTTTCCCAAGCGTTGCGCTATCGGCGGTGGCATCCAAAATATCATCGACCACCTGGAATGCTAAGCCCAAAGCCCTTGCATAGGTATTTAGGGAAGCCATGGAGGCAGGAGTTAATTGAGCCGCAATTCCGCCAAGCTGGACGGCACATAGGAGAAGAGCGCCAGTTTTCATAGCGTGCATTTCTTCCAAAGCAGGTAAATCCATTTTCTTACCCACATTTTGTAAATCAATCGCCTGACCACCGGCCATCCCTTTTGACCCCGAGGCATGAGCTAAGGATTGAATCATCTCCAGTTGGGCAAGACGGATTAAAGAGTTAGGGTCGATTACATTAGAGAGGATCTCAAATGCACGGGTTTGCAGGGCATCCCCCACCAGTAAAGCAGTCGCTTCATCGAAGGCTTTATGCACTGTAGGCCGTCCACGTCGCAAATCATCATCATCCATGCATGGCAAATCATCGTGCACCAGTGAATAGGTATGAATCATCTCAATGGCACAGGCGGCACGATTGACGAGCGACGCATCCACACGATCAATCGACCCTAATTCACTCGCAGCAAAAACCAATAAGGGTCGAATTCGTTTACCGCCACCAAGAACGGCATAGCGCATTGCAGTATGCAAATGTTGAGGTAATGCGGTATCCGGATCGAGGTACTGGAGGAGCGCGCTTTCTGCTCGCTGAGATTGGGTGGCCAACCACGCCTCGAATGAAAATGAACTCATCAATGCAAGGTTAATTGACTTAACTCTCAATCACTTTGACTTGCTGCTCGACTTGAGCCAATACACCCTGACAGTGTTTAAGCAGAGCAGCTCCGCGCTGATAGGCGGCCAGGGTCTCTTCGAGGGATAGCTTGCCAGACTCCATAGCCATCACCAAGGATTCGAGCTCCTTTAAGGCAGCCTCATAGCGCATTTGAGGATCGATGGTGGATTCGGGTGAAACTGAAGTTGTTTTCTTGCTAGCCATTTCGTCATCTTAATACTGAATTGGGTCTTAACCCTTTTCCGGGGTCTACATGACCCACCGAAGGCTTCGCATATAGAGTTCTTCCAAAATATTTGCCCATGGGTATAATCCCACTTCCTTTCCAATATCGACATGTCGATGGTTGGATTGGTTATTCCGCTTAGCTTCGGCTGACTTTTCGGGGGTGGGGAGAATGACTAATCTGGCTACCGCGCAATTTCTTGCGCCGTCCAATTTACAACTGCCGGTTTCGGCATATTTTGACGTTGATTTATTTCAACGTGAGCTGCAATTGCTATTTCAGCAAGGGCCTGGCTATGTGGGCCACGAACTCATGATTCCCGAGACGGGTTCGTATCGAACCCTACTTGCGGAAAACGAGGGGCGCATCCTTGTTCGCAATCATGAAGGCCCCAATGGCGTGGAACTGCTATCGAACGTCTGCCGCCATCGTCAAGCCTTGATGCTCAATGGTAGCGGTAAAGTCGATACCATTGTTTGCCCACTGCATCGCTGGACCTATGACCTCGAAGGTCAATTATTGGGTGCGCCACACTTTGGCGATAAGCCCTGTTTAAATCTTGGTAAGTCGCCTTTGCAAAACTGGCAGGGTCTATTGTTCGAGGGGCCTCGAGATGTCCAAGCAGACCTTGGGCAAATTTCTGTTGGTCGCGATTTAGATTTCTCGGGCTATATGCTCGACCATGTTGAAGTGCACGAGTGCAACTACAACTGGAAAACTTTTATCGAGGTTTATCTTGAAGACTATCATGTCGTGCCCTTTCATCCAGGACTAGGTAAATTTGTTTCTTGCGATGATCTCCACTGGGAATTTGGTCATTGGCATAGTGTTCAAACCGTGGGGATCCACAAGGAACTGAGTAAGCCTGGCACGCCAACCTACCGGGCTTGGCACGACGCAGTCCTTCGGCACCATCAAGGACAAATGCCAAAACATGGCGCCATCTGGCTGACCTACTACCCCAATGTGATGGTCGAGTGGTATCCCGGCGTGCTTTGTATTTCAACACTGCACCCCATTGCCCCCAATAAGACCCGAAATATTGTCGAGTTCTATTACCCTGAGGAAATTACTCTTTTTGATCGTGAATTTATTGAGGCTGAGCGCGCAGCCTATATGGAAACCTGCATTGAGGATGACGAAATTGCTGAACGGATGGATGCAGGTCGTGCGGCACTACTCGCTCGCGGTCAGAACGAAGTGGGGCCCTATCAAAGCCCCATGGAAGATGGTATGCAACACTTCCACGAATGGTATCGTCGTGAAATGAACTACTAATTGATCTTCACTCAGGAGGCCATATGAATCCCATCATTACCCCAAATCAATTGGAAGAGCTCATCAATGAAGGTAGTGATGTATTGATCTGTGATTGCCGCTTTGATCTCACCAATGCCAATACCGGCTATGAAATGTACAAAAATGCGCACATCACTGGTGCCATTTATGTCAATGTCGATAAAGATTTATCGGGTCCAAAAACGGGCAAGAATGGTCGTCACCCACTACCGAGCCCTGAGGCTTGGGCAAAAACCCGTCAGCGTTTAGGGATTGCTAATCACACCCATGTGGTTGCCTACGATAGCCATGGCGGTACCTTTGCAAGCCGTTTGTGGTGGATGCTGCGCTCGATTGGCCACGCCTCGGTTCAAGTGCTCGATGGTGGCTTAGACGCCTGGAATGGCAGTATTGGTCACACCGGTCGCGAACCCTCTCCCTTGTCGACGATGCCAGAGGCTTATCCCTATCAGGGCGTCGTTACGATTGACGAGATGGAAGAAAACGTCAAAGCCGATGCTCGAAAAATGGTCATTGATGCTCGCGCGCCCGATCGCTTTCGTGGTGAGAATGAGACCTTGGATCCAGTAGGCGGCCATATTCCTGGAGCAACCAATCGCTGCTTTAAAGAGAATTTAGTATCCGGTAAATTTAAATCGGCAGAGCAACTCTATAAAGAATTTGTATTACTGATTGGTCAGCAAAAACCAGGAACGATCATCCATTCCTGTGGATCTGGGGTCAGCGCTTGCCATAATTTGTTGGCGATGGAAGCGGCGGGTCTGAGTGGCTCACGCTTGCATGTGGGCAGTTGGAGCGAGTGGTGCTCGGATCCAAGCCGTCCGATCGAGCGATAAATTTAGCTGCTACTAACAGACTTGAATTAATGGTTGTGGTCGGTCAGTAAAACCACAATCCCTACTCCGATTGCAATTAATGCAATTTGACGAAGCGACCCCTGCCAATGGGGTCGCCGATGCATCTGCGGAATTAAATCACTCACCGCAATGTAAATAAAGCTGCTTGATCCAATCACCAGTAAATAGGGCATCACTTGAGTAGCGCGCTCTAAAAAGTAATACGCTAATACGCCCCCGACCACTGCCATCAAACCGCTAATCCCGTTGTATAGCAATGCACGTGCCCGAGAAAAACCCGCATTAAGTAGCACGATGAAGTCTCCAATCTCTTGGGGGATCTCATGCGCAATGATGGCTAAAGCAGTAAAGATGCCGATTTGCACATCCACCATAAAGGCGGCAGCAATCAATACGCCATCCACAAAGTTATGAATGCTATCGCCCACCAAAATCATCCAACCACTACTACCAGCCTCTTCCTTATCGTGACCGTGATGATGGTCATGCCCATCGCCTTCGTGGTGATGGCTGTGACGCAGTAATGCAATTTTCTCGAGGAGAAAAAACCCAAGTAATCCACCCAAAAGGGTTGCAAAGAGATAGTGAGTTTGTGCTCCCGGAATCTCAAATGCCTCAGGCAGAGAATGCAAAAAGGCTGTGGCCAACAAAATACCCACAGAGAGGCTCACCATATTGTTTACGATCTTGGCCAGCAGGGTTAAGGAAAGACTTGCGGCAGCGAGCACACTCGCAAGCCCTGCACCTGCGGTGACCAAAACAATCATTTGAAGTGTGCTCAAACCCATAGACAATCCGCTCGATTCAATCGGTTTTTTTAAGAAACGCCGTACTGCTTAAACCAAGCTGAGCATTTTGCCCATCCATCTTTTGCGGGACCCTCGCGATAGGTATTGCGATAGTCCGCATGAAAGGCGTGTGGCGCATCCGGATAGATCTCGAACTTCGATGCTTTAGCCGCAGGATTGGAGCTCGCTTTAGCAAGCGCTGCTTTCATCTGCTCCACAGTATCAAGAGGAATGCCCGTATCGGCTGAGCCATAAAGTCCCAATACCGGCGCTTTGAGATCGGCTGCGATCTCAACGGGTTGTCTAGGGTTATTGGCGGTCTTATCACCGACTAAACGTCCGTACCAAGCCACGCCTGCTTTCACCTCTGAAAGAGTTGCGGAGAGCCACGTAACACGGCCACCCCAACAAAATCCAGTGACGCCCACTTTTTTAAGATCACCGCCATTTTTTCCTGCCCAAGCAATCGCCGCCTTGAGATCAGCCAACACTTGAACATCGGGGGTCTTTGCCACAATATTGCTCTGAATCTCGGCAATCGTTCCAAAGGTATTGGGGTCTCCTGCACGAGTAAAGAACTCTGGGGCAATGGCCAAGTAACCCAACTTTGCAAAACGGCGAGTGGTGTCAGCAATATACTCATGCACACCAAAAATCTCACTGACGACAATGATGATTGGCAATGAGCCGCTTGCTTTGTCAGGGCGAGAAATATAAGCCGGCATATTAAAACTACCCACCGGAATATCTTGCTCACCCGCTTTAATGCCGGTAAAGTCCGTTTTAATGGCTTGGGCCAAAACCGGCTCCGAGGCAGCTACAAACCCAATGCCCAAGGCTCCGGCAGTCACCGTTGCGGTTGAGGCTTTTAATGAGGTCTTCATGAAATCACGTCGACCCAAATCATTTTGCATATGATCATTACTCATCGTCTTGTCTCCTTATTTGATTTCAACAACGCATGCGCTAATGCGCTTCTTCCCAATTATCGCCAACTCCGATACTCACAATCAGAGGCACCTTCAGTTCGGCAATCGATCCCATGAGTTGAGGTAGGGATGATTTTAGATGCTCAAGTTCGTCAGGGGGAGCTTCGAAGACGAGTTCATCATGCACTTGCAAGAGCATGCGGGTCTTCAGTTGCTCTTGTTCTAACCAATTTTGCACCGCTACCATCGCCAACTTAATAAGATCCGCCGCCGTTCCTTGCATTGGCGCATTAATCGCTGCACGCTCAGCGCCCTGCCGTTTTGGTCCATTGGCCTTAATGTCAGGTAACCATAAGCGTCGCCCAAATACGGTTTCTACATACCCATTAGTACGAGCCTCTTCTCGAGTTCTCTCCATATATTGAGCAACGCCTGGGTAACGCTCAAAATATTTTGCAATGTACTGCTGAGCAGCAGCGCGCTCAATCTTTAAATTACCCGCCAATCCATAAGCGCTCATGCCATAAATAAGACCAAAGTTAATCACTTTGGCATAGCGCCGTTGCTCCGAACTCACTTGATCCAGTGGAATCGCAAAGATCTCGGCGGCAGTCGCTTGATGAATATCCTTGCCGGCTTTGAACGCAGCTAATAAGTTTTCATCCTCGGCAATGTGCGCCATGATGCGAAGTTCAATTTGGGAGTAATCGGCCGAGACTAACCGATAGCCCGCTTGAGGGACAAAGGCCTCCCGAATCCGACGACCCTCTTCCGTGCGGACTGGAATATTTTGCAAATTAGGATCGTTTGACGCTAAGCGACCTGTAACCGCAACGGCTTGGGCGTAATTGGTATGCACGCGCCCTGTTTTGGGATTGATCATGCGTGGCAGTTTCTCAATATACGTTGACATGAGCTTTGCCAAGCTGCGGTAATCCAAAATCCGTGCAGGCAAAGGAAAGTTCTCGGCCAGTTTTTGCAAAACTTCCTCATCGGTCGACGGCGCTCCCGATGGCGTCTTTTTAACTACGGGAAGTTGCAATTGCCCAAACAGAATTTCACCAATCTGCTTGGGCGATTGGATATTAAAAGGCTGCCCAGCGAGTTGATGAATCTCCTTTTCGAGGACAAGGAGTTTTTTTCCAACCTCTTGTCCCTGAATCGCTAGCTTCTCACGATCAATTGTGATGCCATTACTTTCCATGATGCCCAGAACGCGCATCGCTGGCATTTCGATTTGTTCATACACATACCGCAAACTTGGCATGCGTTCCAATTGAGGCCATAAATGGTGATGAAGTCGCAAGGTAATGTCGGCATCCTCGGCAGCGTACTCGGTCGCAGTCTTGAGATCCACCTGATCGAATCCAATTTGATGCACCCCTTTGCCACAAACCTCTTCGTATTGAATTGTTTTGATTCCCAAATGACGCTGCGCTAGATTGTCCATGCTGTGACTGAGGTGCGACTCGAGCACATAGGATTCGAGTAAGGTATCGTGCTGAACGCCTCGTACCTGAATCTGATAATTACCAAAAACGTGCATGTCGTATTTGAGGTTCTGGCCTAACTTTTTGGCTAACGGATCTTCTAGCCAAGGTTTCATTTGTGCGAGGACCCAATCGCGCTCCAGTTGCTCTTCGCCCGTGCGATGGGCTACTGGGATATAACAGGCTTTACCCTCTTCAACCGATAACGAAATCCCAACCAACTCGGCTTGCAAAGCATCGAGGCTTGTGGTCTCGGTATCAATGCAGGTTAATTTGGCGTGTTTAATCTGTTGGAGCCATTCTAAAAATGCTTCTCGCGTTGTAACGCATACGTAGTCTCGATCAATCTCGCCTTGAGACTGCAGTTGAGGCAGGGGCTGAGGCTGAGGCTTTTGTAAAGATGAGTCTGAATGATTCGTTGTGCCATGCGAAGTTAGAGTGGATGGACTCTTAGCGTCAAGTTCTTTCAACCATGATTTAAATGCATAGCGCTCAAAGAGTACCCTTAGTTGGCCGGGATCTTCGGGCTTAGCGTGTAAATCATGCAATGAGCTAATGTGTGGATTGAGATCACAGTCCAGCTTTACCGTGAGCAACTCTCTAGCTTTGGGTAGCCAATCAAGGCTTGCACGTAAGTTATCGCCAACGACTCCCTTAATCTCGCTCGCACGGGCAATGAGTTGATCCAAATCACCATACTCAGCCAACCATTTATTTGCGGTCTTGGGTCCAGCTTTATGAACCCCTGGAACATTATCGACGCTATCACCAATAATCGCTAGGTAATCCACAATGCGCTCTGGCGGCACACCAAATTTAGCCACCACACCCTGGCGATCCAATTTCTCATTGGTCATGGTGTTCACTAAGGTCACTTTGTCGTTGACGAGCTGGGCAAGATCCTTATCACCGGTAGAAATCACCGTTGACCAGCCCATCTCTGCGGCTTGTCGGGCTAGTGTGCCAATTACATCATCCGCTTCCACGCCAGAGATCATAAGAATTGGCCAGCCGAGTGCTTTGACTAACTCATGAATCGGCTCGATTTGTGCAACCAGATCCTCGGGCATGGGGGATCGATGGGCCTTGTACTCTGGGTATAAATCCTCCCGAAAGGTTTTACCCTTGGCATCAAACACGCAAGCGATATGATCGGCGCCGATTTCAGAGCGAGCGCGTCGCATCATATTGACCATTCCGTAAATCGCCCCCGTAGGCTCTCCGGCGCTATTTCGTAAGTCGGGCATGGCGTGGAAGGCTCGGTAGAGGTAACTTGAGCCGTCGACCAAGAGTAATTGGTGTGCTGACATCCCTCAATCGTACAATTTAGTTGTTCGGGTTTGGAAAATCCCTGATTTTGCTGGATCGGCGTCACCCTAGGATGAATCCTACTTTCTTAGGATAATAGGCAGCATTCTCAATTCATAAATAAATGATGATGGCTATGAAATTACCTCTGAATCCTAGCCCGCTGATGAAGCGGTATGCAGTAATTGCGTGTCTTACCTTGCTCGTATCGCATGGTGTATGTGCGCAGTCATCAGGCACACAAGCGCTAAGTAAAGAAGATCTGAATCAGATTAACAATCAGCCATTAGCGCCATCATCTAGAAATCCTGCAGGTCTTGGCGTCAAGGAAGAGCGTAAACCCAGCTTTGAATACACCGATCCTTTTGGTACCCAGATCCGCGAATACCGAGATAGCAATTTACCAACCGAAATTGAAGTGAAATCGGCCTTCGGTACCTATGAAATGTCGCCACCACAAACTGTATTTCCAGCAGGCGGGATGTCATCCGATAATTTGATCAGCGTTCCGAGTATTCGGATTCCTCTAAAGTAATTTGGCGCATGGCGGTCTACACCCCCCTGACTCTTGACGAGATTGCGCCTCGGATTGCAAACGATTTTGCGATTGGTGATGCCATTGAACTCAAAGGGATCCATGGTGGGATTGAAAACTCGAATTTCTTTCTTGATTGCAAATTATCCGAAGTCAATCACTACGTTCTAACCATCTTTGAACGTTTAAGTGCCGCACAGCTCCCCTATTACTTGGAGCTCATGCTCCATCTTGCCAATCAAAGTATTTCGGTACCTAAACTAATGGCTAATCGTGCAGGGCAGTTATGGTTTGAGATCAAAGGAAAGCCTGCAGCCATCGTCACCAAGCTTTCTGGTCAATCGGAACTTACTCCGCAGGGCGAGCATTGTGACGCAGTTGGTAGAGAACTTGCCAAGATGCATTTGGCTGGTCAATCATTTCCACGATCCCAACCTAATTTACGCAGCCTCTCCTGGTGGCAAGAGACCGTTCCTGTGATCACGCCGCACCTCAATGCCTTTCAAAAAGAATTACTCTTATCCGAGATGCAATTTCAGGAAGCGTTTTTTCAGTCGTCGGTTTATCAATTACTTCCTGAGGGCCCCTGCCATTGCGATTTATTTCGTGACAATGTTCTTTTCACTACACACAACGGTCAGCAATCCTTAGGTGGGTTTTTTGACTTCTACTTCGCAGGCAATGACAAATGGTTGTTTGATTTAGCCGTCACTGCTAATGATTGGTGTCTTGAGGAACCCTTTACGAATGGCTCAGGCGCCCTCAATCGCGAGCGTTTGCACGCCTTATTAGCATCCTATATGGCAGTGCGCCCACTCACCGATGGCGAAGAAGAATCGTGGGGTGCGATGTTGCGTGCAGCAGCCTTGCGATTTTGGATCTCGCGCTTGTGGGATTTTTATTTACCCCGCAATGCACAGATACTCACTGCGCATGACCCCAGCCATTTTGAGAGAATTCTTCGCAACCGCCGTCACACAAGTTAAGGTAAGCTAAGCGTCTATGAATCTCAATCCCGTTGCAACCAATGAGGGCTATGTATGGGTCCGCCAAGGGGTTTGGCTCTTTAAACAAAACCCACTGGGCTTTTTAATGCTGGTCTTTATGTATGTTTTTCTGGCTCAGTTGGCCATCCTGATCCCATTGGCCGGTGTGTTTGCGGTTCTCATTCTGACTCCCGCTCTATCGGTTGGCTTTATGACCGCGTGTCGTCAAACCATTCAAAAAGAGCGGATTTTGCCAACGGTCTATCTAGCTGCATTTCGCACGAATAATCCAGAGGTTAAAAAGCGCATCCTCCAACTGGGATTGGTGTATGCCCTCATGATCTTCACCATGAGCTTGATTGCCAGCATGGTAATTGATTTTCAGGCTCTCTTACCTTTCATTACCAATGACAAACCCATCACCTCCGAGGTCATGCAGCAGTTGTATTACTCACTGATGATCGGTGGTATTTTGTATATCCCAGTAGCCATGCTCATGTGGTTTGCCCCAGTTCTGGTAGCTTGGGCTGATATGCCACCCACTAAAGCCTTATTTGCCAGCTGGATGGCCTGTTGGACGAATAAAGGTGCATTCTTTTACTACATCACCATCTGGAGTGTGGTGTTGATAGTGATTCCGCTCACGCTTGGAATGTTCATGGATATTATTGGTTTGAGCCGTTACGCTTCTTTTGTAGTGGCGCCCTTCTCTATGGCTGCATTAACCGTGATGTATTGCTCGTTCTTTGCGACCTGGAAGGGTTGCTTTACCGGCAATGATTACGATCAGTTGCCAAATTAGGCCGGGGTATTAGGTCTCAACCGCCACTAGCTTAGCAATCGATAGCTGTAACCACTTTGCACCATGGCGTTTGAAGTTCACCTGCGCTTTGGCATCGACTCCCTCGCCCTCTAGTGCAGTTACACGCCCTTCACCAAACTTGGTATGGAACACTTCTTGCCCCACCCGAAAAGAATGTCCGCGCTTCTTGTTTTGCTCTAACTGCAGAGAGCTCGTGACAATCGCGTTACTGGCCTGATCGTTTCGCACGGGCACATCACTCTCGTTACCGCCCCACCACAACTCATCCACACTGTTTGTATTCGCAGATCGTCCCTTTTGCCACGATGCGGCGCCCCAACGCGCATCTTTTGGTTTGGGAGTTAAGTGCTTGAGACTCTCGGCAGGCAGTTCATCCAAAAAGCGTGAGGGCATGTTGTAGCGCACTTGGCCATGAAGCATGCGTGATTGCGTATGCGAAAGATACAAACGCTCTTTAGCACGCGTAATCGCCACATACATAAGGCGTCGCTCTTCCTCAAGCCCACGGGGTTCTGAAATACTGTTCTCATGCGGAAATAATCCTTCTTCGAGACCAGTCATAAAGACTGCTGAGAACTCTAAGCCTTTGGCCGAATGCACGGTCATTAACTGAATCGCATCTTGACCGGCCTCGGCTTGATTATCCCCAGCCTCAAGCGATGCATGGGCCAAAAATCCGGCCAGCGGAGAAATGTCTTCCACCCCAGCTTGCTCTGGGCTGAGTGGCGTAGCCGCTTGAACGTCTTGACCATAACCCTCTTCGGCCACAAACGCGGTCGCAGCATTAATGAGTTCCTGTAAGTTCTCAACACGATCTTGCCCCTCACGCTCCGTCAAGTAATGCTGAATCAAGCCACTATGCTGAATCACGTACTCCACTGTCTCCGGCAAAGTATTGTGTTTGGTCGCGTCACGCAGATGCTCAATGAGACGTACAAACCCTGAGATGCTATTGCCGGCTTTCCCTTCGATGAACGAGGCTGCTGCATAGAATGAGCATTGATGTTGTTTGGCAGCGTCTTGCAAGGCCTCAATCGAACGTGCCCCAATGCCACGTGCCGGAAAGTTCACAACCCGTGCAAACGAGGTATCGTCATTTGGATTCTCGAGTAAGCGCATGTACGCTAATGCATGCTTAATCTCGGCACGTTCAAAAAAGCGCAAGCCCCCATAAACACGATACGGAATATTGGCTGAGAACAACCCGTGCTCAATAATGCGTGATTGGGCGTTGCTGCGGTAGAGCACCGCGATCTCACTGCGACTCATGCCGCTACGAATCAACGCCTTGATCTCATCAATCAACCAAGCGCACTCCATGCTATCGCTCGCAGCCTCATAAATACGCACTGGCTCACCGACCCCGGCCTCAGTACGCAGGTTCTTGCCCAAGCGATCTTGATTATGTGCAATCAAATGGTTCGCGGCATCGAGGATGTGCCCATGTGAGCGGTAGTTTTGCTCCAACTTCACAATGACCGGTTTGAACTGCTTCTCATAGAGCCGCATGTTCTCGACATCCGCACCGCGAAACGCATAAATACTTTGATCATCATCTCCGACCGCAAACACCGAGCTGCTTGTCATCTGACCATTACCTGCTAAGAGCTTGAGCCACGCATATTGCAAGGCGTTCGTATCCTGAAACTCATCAATCAAAATGTGTTTAAAGCGTTCTTGATAGTGCGTGCGGATTAACTCGTGATGCTTGAGTAACTCATAACTACGTAACAGTAACTCCGAGAAGTCGCACACCCCTTCGCGCTGACACTGCGCATCATAAGCTTCGTACAACTGAATCATGCGAGCCTCAAAATCATCACCCGGATCGAGATCCTTGGAACGTTTACCCCGCTCTTTGGCATTGGCAATGAAATACTGCAATTGCCGCGGTGGGAATTTCTCATCATCAACATTAAGACTCTTTAAAAGCCGCTTAATCGCCGAGAGTTGATCTTGCGTATCCAGAATCTGAAAGGTCGATGGCAGGCCCGCATCCCGATGGTGCGCGCGTAGCAATCGATTACACAGACCATGAAAGGTTCCCACCCACATACCCCGAGTATTGATTGGCAGCATCGCACCCAAACGGGTCAACATCTCTTTGGCTGCTTTATTGGTAAAGGTGACCGCCAAGACCCCAATCGGAGAAATTTGCCCGGTTTGAATGAGCCAGGCAATACGTGTAGTCAAAACGCGGGTCTTGCCGCTACCTGCGCCCGCCAAAATCAGTGCTGATTGAGGGCGTCCATCGGGGTGAGTTGGGGGTAAGGTCACCGCCTCCCGTTGTTCGGGATTGAGGTTCTCGAGTAAATCAGCGTACATCGTCCCAATTATAATTTGATGCTTATGCCTGACACCGCCAACTCCCCCGAAAAACCCTCGCCAGATCAAAATCCTGACTTAGCCAAACTAGCCAAGTCGTATGAGCCGGCTCCCATTGAAGCGTTCTGGGGACCCGAGTGGGAAACACGCGGCATTGCCACTGCTAAGGTGGATGATGGCAAAGACAACTTTTGTATTCAGTTACCTCCACCGAACGTCACAGGCACCTTGCACATGGGTCATGCCTTTAATCAAACCATCATGGATGGCTTGGTGCGCTATGCACGCATGTCCGGCAAAAATACCCTCTGGGTGCCAGGCACCGACCACGCCGGAATTGCCACCCAAATTGTGGTGGAACGTCAACTTAATGCCCAAAAAATTTCACGTCATGATCTTGGACGCGAGGCCTTCCTCAAAAAAGTCTGGGAGTGGAAGGAAGAATCCGGTTCCACGATTACGCGCCAGATTCGGCGTCTCGGAGCATCGATTGATTGGTCACGCGAGTATTTCACGATGGATCCCAAAATGTCCGAGGCCGTGGTGGAAGTTTTTGTGACTCTCTTTGAACAAGGACTGATCTATCGCGGCAAGCGCCTAGTCAACTGGGATCCGGTGTTAGGTACTGCAGTTTCGGATTTAGAGGTAGTGAGTAGCGAAGAGCAAGGTAGTCTTTGGCACATTCGCTATCCACTCTCCGATGGAAGCGGTCACTTGGTAGTTGCAACGACGCGTCCCGAAACCCTCCTGGGTGACGTGGCGGTCATGGTGCATCCGAACGATGAGCGCTACCGCCACCTGATTGGCAAAACCGTGGAGCTTCCTCTTTGCCAGCGCAGCATCCCGATTATTGCGGATAGCTATGTGGATATGGGTTTTGGGACTGGAGTAGTCAAAGTCACTCCCGCCCATGACTTTAATGACTACGCTGTGGGTCAGCGTCATCAGTTACCACTCATCAATGTATTAACGCTCGATGCGAAGATTAACGAGTATGCTCCGAAGGTCTATCAGGGTCTCGATCGCTTTGCCGCTCGTAAGCAAATTGTGGCTGATCTCGAAGCAGCCAATCTACTCGAGAAAGTCAACCCGCATACCCTCATGGTCCCACGGGGTGATCGAACCCAAACCGTGATTGAGCCGATGCTCACCGATCAGTGGTTTGTGGCGATGTCCAAAGCAAGTCCTGATAATCGTTACCAACCGGGTCAATCGATTGCAGGAGCTGCCTTGCATGCGGTTACCTCAGGTGACATCCAGCTAGTACCTGAGAACTGGATCTCAACCTATACCCAGTGGCTCGAGAATATTCAAGACTGGTGTATCTCGCGGCAATTGTGGTGGGGCCATCAAATCCCCGCATGGTATGGAAATAATGGCGAGATCTTTGTGGCGCGCAATGCCGATGAAGCCAAGGCCAAAGCCAAGGCGGTAGGTTATAGCGGTGAACTAAAGCGTGATGAGGATGTACTTGATACCTGGTTTAGCTCTGCCTTGGTGCCATTTAGTTCACTGGGGTGGCCCAAACAAACCAAAGAGCTTGATCACTTTTTGCCATCTTCAGTCTTAGTGACCGGCTTTGACATTATTTTCTTTTGGGTCGCGCGCATGGTCATGATGACCTGCCACTTTACTGGGAAGGTGCCATTTAAAACTGTGTATGTGCATGGCTTAGTGCGCGATGCCGAAGGCCAAAAGATGAGTAAGTCCAAAGGCAATACTTTGGATCCGATTGATTTGATTGATGGCATTGCGCTCGATGACTTGGTTCAAAAACGCACCTCGGGCCTTATGAACCCCAAGCAAGCCGAGAGCATTACCAAAAAAACCAAGAAAGAGTTTTCAGAGGGTATTCCGGCGTTTGGTACCGATGCATTGCGCTTTACTTTTGCCTCGCTTGCTTCATTGGGACGCAATATTAACTTTGATCAAAAACGTTGCGAGGGTTACCGTAACTTTTGCAACAAATTATGGAATGCCACGCGCTTTGTCCTGATGAGCTGCCCCGGTGATGAAAAAGATAATGGCTTTGCACCGTGCGATAACCAATGCG
>VGIH01000017.1 GCA_016867965.1 Betaproteobacteria bacterium
TTTATTAATTCCTAATACGAAATATAGGATCAAATAAATGGTTAATAAGATTGGCCCCACAATGAGTGCCATGCGCGCATCCTCATGAAAACTCATCAAGACAATGACCAGCGCAATAAAGGCCAAGGCAAACCAGCTGGAATATGGCCACTAGGGAGCGCGGTATGACAATTGCGCAAGTTGATCCTTGCTAAGGCTTGCCCGAAAGCGGAAGTGGGTATACAAAATGGAGATCCAAACCATGAGGCCCACAAATGTGACCGCCGCCATCATGTAATGGAAAGCCTTCTCAGGAACAAAATAGTTCAGTACGACACCAACCATCGGTACGCATACCGTTCCAATCACAGCACGATGCGGAACACCCGTTCGTGACAACGTAACAAAAGACTTTGGAGCATAGCCATTCGCAGATAAGGCATATAACAAGCGGCCACCACTAAACACCCCAGCATTGCAGGCGGATAGAGCTGCAGTAATCACCACAAAATTAATAATGCCAGCGGCCTCGCGTAAGCCAATACGCTCAAACATGGCCACAAATGGACTACCTTGCTGACCGACCTCATTCCATGGAAAGATTGCCAGAATAACCATCAACGCACCTAGGTAAAAGATGAGGATGCGCCATATGAGTGAGTCGATGGCCATCGGAATCGTCTGTTTCGGATTTTGTGCTTCGCCTGCAGATAGCCCAATCATTTCAATGCCGACATAGGCAAACAGCACCATATGTAATGAGAGTAAAAATCCGCTAAAGCCGTTTGGAAAAAATCCGCCATGCTGCCAGAGGTTACTCAGCCCCATCGGTACCCAATCGTTAGTAAACCCAAAGAAGATCACTGAGCAACCCAATGCGATCATCAGTACGATTGCCATAATTTTGATAAGTGCAAACCAAAACTCAAACTCACCAAATACTTTGACGGCAATCAAATTGATCAGTCCCATCAAGATGATGGAAGACAATGCCCAAATCCATTGCGGTGTGTCTGGGAACCAAATCCCCATATAAATACCCACCGCAGTCACTTCAGCAATGGCCACGACCACCCAGTAGGTCCAGTACCCCCAACCCACCATGTATCCGGCCAGAGGATTGACATAGGTATTGGCATAGGTGGCAAATGATCCCGTGACCGGTTCATGGACAGCCATTTCTCCCAGGGTTCGTAAGACCACAAATGCAACCATGCCAGCCAAGAAGTAAGCAAGCAAGATGGATGGCCCTGCAATTTGAATTGCGGTGGCGGATCCTAAAAATAATCCAACACCAATCGTAGAACCCAAAGCCATTAAGCGAATGTGCCTGACTTTGAGGTGGCGCTTTAAGCCTTCTTCATTCTTCTCTAAGAGAACTCCTTTCATGATGACGGTGGCACAACGCCACCGCATGAAAGTCTATGGAGCGAGCTCGATTGAAACCAGTACCTAAAAACTACAGAAGTATCAAGAACTAAATTAGTGCTTAGACATCTCGTAGAAACTGCTGAATCATCAAGATGAATTGCTTAAATAAAAAAGATTACTTACAGAAGAATCAGTAAATTCTTACAGGGATAGCCCTAGGCAAATAACAGAGAATTCTTAAGAGCCACGCTTAAACAACCGTAATAAATTAATGTAGTCATCGGTAAACATCGGGAAACCAGGGCGCTTTTGAATTTCCACTGCGCCGGATTTAATCTTCTCTTGATTCAATAAATTTTGATTTCGCGTCATGATGACTTGATCAGTATTTGCCAACCAATACTCAGGCCCGGTCTCAAAATCGGGTGAGTCGGTTACCAAAATAATCGATAAGCCATGGGCATCGGCCAAATTTTTAGCCACAGGTAATAAATCCACAAAACGGTTGGTTGCCTGAAACACGATTACGCCATTGGGCTTGAGGTGTTTCATATAAATTTCCATCGCCTCTTTGGTAATTAAATGGGTCGGAATTGAATCCCCTGAGAAGGCATCCATTGCCAACACATCAAATTGTCGAGATGACTCACGATCGAGGGAAAGTCGACCATCACCGATCACAATTTCATGGGTTCCTTTCATCTTTTCTAAAAAAGTAAAATCTTTTTTAGCCGCAGTGACCACCGATGGTGAGATTTCATAAAACACCCAATGATCACTAGGCTTGGCATAGACTGCTAACGCGCCCGCTCCCAAACCGATTACCCCGATAGTCTTTGGTGTGTCGGGCAAACTTGCGAAGACCCGTCCGTAACCACTCGTTGGTCCATAGTAGCTCGATGGCGTCATTTGCAACTCTTCTTCAAGCAACTGTCCGCCATGCGCGATCGCGCCATGAATTAAGCTTCGGAAATTCGCTCCGGTGGAGTTATCGCGGGTACGCACAACACCATAAAAATCGCGCTCCATAAATCGCACATCGAGCGTGTAGTCCCGAATTCCCTGCCATGACAACAGCCCAACAGCTAAGACAACGAGGGAAGCCACCCCCTTAGCCAACCAACGCATCCGTGAGGTTTCACCAATCGGTATAAATAGAGCAATCACCGCAGCACCAATGAGAGCGGCATAGAGCTCAAAATACCCAGCAAAGACCAAGGGTGCGATGACGGCCATGGCCAATGAGCCAAGTGCCCCACCAATCGATATGGATAGATAAAAAGTCGTTAACTTTGAAGGATGTGGCTTCAGACGAGCCAGTTCACCGTGGCACACCATACACACTACAAATAAACCGAGTGCATAAACCGGTGTCACCATCTTGAGATTGAGGGAATCCGACAGCCACGCCATTGCTGGAACAAGCACAATCGCTAGCGGTAAAAATACTGCACGCTTATACCAGCGGGGATGATCAAAACTGATGATGAAGGTGATTAAATAAAGCGCAAGGGGCACCACCCACAGTAATGGTGCCGATGAGATGTTTTGGGTTAAATGACTACTAACTCCCAATAGCAATGCCGAACCAATCGCCGATAACGCCACCCAACGTAACCATTGGCCAATATGAATGGAATGAGCGGCATCATTTAAATCGGATCCACCAACCTGCTGATCGCCAACGTTTTGTGCGTTCTTCACGGTTGATAAACCAAGAGCAAAACATAAGACTGCAAAGATACAAAATAATCCGGACCATGCCCAAGCGGTTTCACGGTTACCAAGCCAAGGCTCAATCAAAAATGGGTATCCGAGCAGGGCCAGGAGTGAAGCAAAATTTGAGAGGGCAAACAGGCGATAAGGGGCTGAGGCTTGGTGGCGACGCCAATACCAAGCGCCAATTAACGGGGTAGTGCTTGCGAGTAAAAAATACGGCAACCCGATGGTTGCTAATAGCAGTCCTAGGATTCTTAAAATCGGATCCTCGTTACCAAAGGGGCGCCACGCATCGTTCGCAATGATCGGCATCGTAATGATTGCAGCTACCAAAAGAACGCCGTGCACCATGACCTGTCGCTTCATCGACAGATAACGAGTCAAGACATCAGCATAGGCATAACCTGCGAGAAGCGCAGATTGAAAAAAAAGTAAACATGTTCCCCACACTGCAGCAGACCCCCCAAACCACGGCAAGATTTGTTTTGCGATTAAAGGCTGAACCAAAAAAATTAGGAACGCGGAAATGAAAATAACGATGGCGTAGAACATGGTTTGGCGATAGGGGATTGTTTCAATCTAAATGGCGCGCTGATGTTTAACCAGTTTTGTATAAGACGCCATCAAAAAAGATGGGGATTGGGGAGTAATTTCAAACAGAAAATTAGATACAAAAAAACCCCAGCAAGCTGGGGTTCTTTGAGACAAAAAGAATTACTTCTTAGCTGGAGCAGCAGGAGCAGCAGCGGCTGGCTTAGCGTCTTTCTTCTCGTCTTTCTTAGCTGGAGCAGCTTGAGCGAAAACACCAGCGGAGAACAAACCAGCAACTAACATAGCAACGATCTTTTTCATGTAAAACTCCAAAATAAAATTAATAAACGTAGTCTCCTACGGATCTAACTGCCACCTCAACCAAAACCAATGTAGCTACGAATGGCTTTAGCCGAAGCTAGTTCATTAACGCTCCCAAAAAACAAAGCGTTGACAAACTAATTACCTGAACATCAATTTCAAGTAAATCAGGAGTTTAGCAAAAAGATTTGCCCGAGGAATTGGTGATTTGCTTAAGGCAAGCGGCGGCTGCCGCAAATCCAAATGCCGCGGTTACAGCAACCCCGGAACCATACCCTGAGCATTCCAAACCCCCACTGGCTATGCCCCTCCTGGCTTCGGATGAGTAAACCGCCTGAATTCCCATGGGTTTCTTCAAATCCCTAATAAATGAGTGGTTTTTTCGCAATTGCGCTCTGATTTTGGCCAGTAAGGGGTCTTGAATGGTCTTAGCCAGGTCGGCAATCTGAATTCGGGTGGGGTCTAACTTCCCCCCGGCACCCCCGCACATGGTTAATGGAATCTGGTGACGCTGACAAAAATTGGCAAGCGCGACCTTGGTAGACGCCTCATCGCAAGCATCGAGGACAAAAGCCCCTTTGGGAATGATGTGCTCTAGATTTCCTAACTCGGCGAATGCATCATGAATCGTGAGTTGTATCGCTGGGTTAATGGCTTGTAAACGCTCAGCCATCGCTAGCACTTTCGCTTTTCCGAAATTTCCTTCAACAGCATGCAACTGACGATTAACGTTACTTAGCGCAATGTGATCAAAATCCACCAAGACCAAATGGCCAACAGCTGAGCGTGCTAAAGCTTCGGCGGCCCATGACCCAACTCCGCCGAGACCGATCACTACAACCGTGGCTCGGCCAAAAGCTTCAAATGCATCCTCGCCATATAAACGGGCTACTCCGGCAAATCGTCGATCTGCAGCCGGGTTGCTTTCACAGGTGGTTTGGTCAACTGTTCTTTCGTTTGCCATAGGCTCTCTTTATACTCAATCCATGAGCATAATCAGTAAAAACTTAACCGATCTACGCAAAAACTATACCGCAGGGCAATTATCGGAAAACGATGTGCCAGCAGATCCGGTTGTTCTATTTGAAACCTGGTTTTTACAGGCTAGTCAGGCGCAGTGCCCTGAACCGAATGCGATGGTGCTCGCTACCGCTGATGCAAGCGGTACTCCCTCGGCACGGGTGGTTTTATTAAAAGGAATCAGCCAGGGTGATTTTTGTTTCTTTACCAATTACGCCAGTCAAAAAGGGCAAGAGCTTGAAAACCGTCCACAAGCGGCACTTCTTTTTCATTGGCACGAACTAGAACGTCAGGTTCGCATTAACGGCATTGTGTCGAAGCTCACCGCAGCAGAGAGTGATGACTATTTTTTTCAACGTCCTCCAGCCTCTCGAATTGGTGCTTGGGCCTCACCCCAAAGTCGAGAAATTGAGAGTCGTGCTTTTTTAGAACAAGAAGAGTTGCGCTTTAAAGAACAATTTGGAGAAAACCCTCCCCGACCAGCGCAATGGGGGGGATATCGCCTAAAGCCCGAGAAGATTGAGTTTTGGCAGGGCCGCCCCTCGCGCTTGCACGATCGCATTTTGTTTACCAAAACTCAAGAGGTATGGCGCATTAGTCGCTTAGCGCCTTAGGGCAGAGGCCTTAATCCTTCAGTAAGGATGCGAAGGTTTTTTTGAACTTACTCACCTTGGGCCCAACGACCGCCATGCAATACCCTTGAAATGGGTGATTACGATAGTAATTTTGATGATAGTGCTCAGCAGGATAAAAAACTGGGGCCATGATCACCTCAGTGACGATCGGATCAGAAAAGTGTCTTTGTGCCTCAAGCTCTCTCACAAGCTCTTTAGCGCTTTGTAGTTGCTGCTCGCTTAAGGCATAAATGACCGAACGGTATTGGGTTCCAACGTCATTGCCCTGGTAGTTCAATGTGGTTGGATCATGGATCACAAAAAATATTTCCAATAACTGCCGATAGGTGACGACGGTGTGATCAAATTCAATCTGAACGACCTCAGCATGACCCGTTGACTCTGAGCAGACCGCCTCATAGCTTGGATTTTCGACATGACCTCCCGCGTATCCGGAGATCACATGCGTAACACCCTGAACGCGCTGATAGACCGCCTCAAGACACCAGAAACACCCACCGCCCAATATCGCTTTCTCTGAAATCGTTGCCACCAAGATTCTCCAATGCTGTGTGAACTTAACTACCCATCAGTAAGCGTAACGCAAAATAGATAAATAAGATGCCAACCCCAAACCAGAGCACTGCCGCCCATTGGGGATGACGCTCAATGCTGTGCGCTAGAGTTTCACCAACCCAAATCAGTGCACCCAAGTAGGTGATGCTAATCACCTGCAAGAAGATGGCGAGGTATAAAAAACTGAGCGCCGGGTTGGCGAACTGCGGATCCACAAACTGGGTAAAGAAGGAGATAAAGAAAAAAATGGCTTTTGGATTGGTGAGCGATAAACCGAGCGCCGCCACAAATGGATGCATTTGCATGAGTCGCATGGAATTTGTTTGGTCATCTTTCTGCAAAGATCGGTTTTGAAGGCGATGCCAGGCCGCACGCATCAGGCCCCAAGCCAGCCACAGCAAGTAAATGGCTCCCAGCCAACGTAATGCCATAAATAGGCCAGGAGAATTCTGTAAGAGCGATGCGGCCCCCAAAACAATCGCCGCCATCAGAATCGAATCGCCCACCACGATCCCACATGATGCCCACGCTCCCGCCCTCCAGCCCTGCCTGGAAGAGGCAGTCAGGACATAAAGAGAATTTGGGCCCGGCAATAAAACAATCGCGATGGTGCCCAGAATGAAGGTCGGCAATTGCACGACGCCCACATGGGTCAAGTTCATCCAATCCAGCATGACTAGATCATAAACAGGAAACGTGTCATAATAGAGGGCTTTTTGAAACATCGTCCCCAGCAATTTACATTTTTCAGCGTTTTGGTTTTTACCCCGCTGCCGCTTGTCTGATGGTCGATGCCCTAGACCATCGCGCCTTTATATAAACCAGGCGCACAACCGGAGACCATCCTGTAATAGGATGGATATTGCATGTCACATTCTGCTGAAATTACGAATCATTCATTTGCTTCACTGAACTTAGCCGCGCCCTTACTCAAAAACATTGAGGCGCTTGGCTATACCCAAGCTACCCCGGTACAGGCACAGGTCATCCCTGCGACCCTCGAGGGCGGCGATTTATTGGTGAGCAGCCAAACGGGTAGCGGTAAAACCGCCGCCTTTTTGCTACCTCTTCTTCACCAACTCGTTCTTGCCAACCCGCATGGCAGTCCTGTGCCCGGTCGTGCTCAGCCCAAGATCTTGGTCTTGTGCCCAACGCGTGAACTCGCCCAACAAGTTGCCACCGACGCAATTAATCTAGCTCGCGGCATCAAGAGTCTGCGGATTGCTACGATCATGGGCGGTATGCCCTATGGCAAGCAAATTCAAGCCATTAAGGGTGCAAGCTTAGTAGTAGCAACCCCAGGTCGCTTGCTGGATTTATTTAATTCCCGTGCCATTCGCTTAGACCAAGTTGAATGTCTAGTCGTCGACGAGGCCGATCGCATGTTAGATCTTGGCTTTGCTGAAGATCTTGAGGCAATCGATGAGCGATGCAAGGGCCGTTCCCAAACACTGATGTTCTCAGCAACATTCGCACCGCGCATCATGAGCCTAGCGTCAAACCTAACAAAGGATGCCAAGCGTATCGAGCTTGCCCATGCCGGTGAAGCGCATGCCAACATCTCTCAAAAACTACATTGGGCTGACAACATGGCGCATAAGCATCGTCTGTTGGAGCACCTGCTATCCGACCCCGAGCTCGATCAAGCAGTTGTCTTCGCGAGCACCCAAGTGGAAAGCGAAAAGATTGCTGACACCCTGCGTGCCAATGGTTATCAAGCGAGTACCTTACATGGCGCCATGCCACAGGCTGTTCGCAACCGTCGCCTCGATTCATTGCGTAAAGGTCAAACCCGTATTTTGGTTGCCACCGATGTCGCTGCGCGTGGAATTGATGTGCCTCGAATCAGTCATGTGATCAATTTTGGCCTACCTATGAAGCCGGAAGACTATACCCACCGCATCGGTCGTACAGGTCGTGCTGGACGCAATGGCATTGCGATTACATTGGCCGAGCATCGTGACCGTGTGAAGATTAGAGCCATTGAGCGATTTACTCAGCAACCCATGGCGGCGGCTGAAATTGCTGGTCTTGAGCCCCAACAAAAACCCAGTGCACATAAACCCAATCATCGCCCTGGTACCGCTAAGCGGAATAAACCTAAGTTTGGTGGACAAGCTCGCAAAAGTTCAGGGCCACGGTTTGGCGCCCGTACAGGCTCATTCCAAAATAGCACACGTCAGCATTAAATAGCGCTTGCTATGTTGTGGCGGAAGTCTCGCTCTCCATTCACTTGGCATCAACTTGATCATGGGGCACCCTTGGGTGCTCCATTGGCATTGCAAGAATGGTTAAGTGATACCGGATCGCTCACACGCAAACTCGAGAAAGCACTGCTCTACCCCGACGATCGTCACCTTGAATTGCAGATTCTTGCCGATTGCAAACAGAATTTAGTGGCATCGGAGAAAAAATTCTTTAGTCGCCCCATTAATCGTTCACGAATTCGTGAGATCTTGCTTTGCGATCAGGGTGAACCAATTGTGATGGCGCGCAGTGTGTTACCAATTACGAGTTCGATCGGAAGCAATAACACGATTCTGAAATTAGGTCATAAACCCTTGGGTGCGGTTCTGTTTGCCAAAGTTCTTAAGGGACGCTTTCGCCCCATTCGGCAAATTGTTCGTTTGGACCACCATCATCCGGAGTGGAAAGTCTGCCAGCGCCGTTATGCGGATCTGCCCAAACGCGTTTGGGCCAGACGTACCCTCTACCAACTCAATGGCCATCCTTTACTGGTCATGGAAATCTTTTTACCTGCTCTGCTAGCCAAACTGCAGCAGAGCGACTAATTGATTCATCTCGCGGCTCACAAACCGAGATATTTTTAAAACCAATCTGCCGGGCCGCGTTTGCGATGTTCGAATGACTGCAAAGCGCATAGCTATTCTCAATCATTATTTTTGGATTTCGGTTGAGCGCTTTACAGCGCTCTCCCAGATGACGAACTGCCTCAGAGGATGTTAAGGTCCATAGGGTGTGCTGTGGCTGAGTCTCGGCATACGACTGCCACAGTGGGCTTGCAAGATCTAACGGAACACGCGAGTAGATCGATAGAATCTCAAGCCCAGCGCTAACTGAACGAAGTTGCTCGATCAGGGTCTCACGACCTCCCTCACCCTTAATGATCAAAACGGATTCTTTAGGCCAGTCGCTGATGTTGGTTTGAAGAACCTTCCATAATCCATCAGAATCGGATTCATCCTGGGCAGGAACCAGGATTGACTTTTGATCAACACCGTGCCGGATGAGGGCCTCCTGACTACTCTGCCCAACTACCCCAATCCTAGCTTTAGCTGCGAGCAATTGGTCCCAGGATGAGTTGCTGTCGTCAATGGCCCGCATGGTGCACTCAATCGCATTGGGGCTAACAAAAATGATCAGTGTTGCCTGTTGAAGAGCGTTACGTAATTTCGTTAAAAGCTCCGAATCATTTTTTGGAATAATCGTCAGCAAGGGAAGACTAATAATCTGCACTGATGGATAAATTGCCTGTGTAGCTGCTTGCATCAATTCAATTAATCGGCGTGCTTGACCGGTCGGTCGGGTTACGATGATCGCCGGTTCAAACGCCTTCACAGATTTAGTGCGGCAATAAGGCTGCCGCCCCCTTCGCAATTAAATCATCGGCAATCGCCAAGCCAAATGATTCGGCCTCTTGATAATTGCTGATCGTACGCGAACCGGAAGCCAAACAAATTTGCCGACCATCGGTACTGGCCACATACGAGCGCATCGTGAGCTCTTGAGGGCTGTGCCATTGGGCATGAGCTGCTAAAGGCACCTCGCACGAGCCGCCCAATTTACGCGATACCGCCCGCTCAGCAGTCACCGCTAAAGCAGTTGGCAAATCATTTAAAGGTGCAAGCCAAGCTTTCACATCAGAGCGTGCACTTAAGGTTTCAATACCTAGTGCGCCTTGGCCTGCAGCGGGTGTGTGTGGATTATAGGGCAACAAGGCTTTAATGCGAGAACCCATGCCTAGTCGCTTTAAGCCTGCAGCAGCCAAAATAATAGCCTGGTATTCACCACGGTCAAGCTTAGCCATCCGTGTATCCAAATTACCGCGCAAGGGCTCAACCTGCAAATACGGGTACTGACTCCGAATAATGGCTTCACGTCGCAAACTCGATGTACCAACAACCGCTCCGACTGGTAGCTCAGCGAGGCTTGCATATTGATTGGATACCAAGGCATCGCGCGCGTCCTCTCGCACCATAATGCATGACAAGTCAAATCCCTCTGGCATCACCATTGGCACATCTTTTAATGAATGCACAGCAAGATCAGCACGACCATCCTCAAGTGCCGTTTCTAATTCCTTCACAAATAATCCCTTACCCCCTACTTTGGAGAGGGCGCGATCTAAGATCTGGTCGCCTTTGGTGGTCATCCCCAAGATGATGACCTCGCAGTTGGGATAAAGATTTTTGAGGCATGCTTGAACATGCTCGGCTTGCCACATGGCAAGCCTGCTCTCACGAGAGGCAATAACTAAACGCGTTGGGCTCATAGGGTAACTTCAGAATTAAAATAAACTGTTACGACACACAATATACTGTGTTTATGAGCTCATCCAAAAATTCCTTAGCCAATAAATCCAAAGCATGGTCTGGCCGCTTTGCTGAACCCGTTGATACCCTCGTTCAGCACTACACCTCCTCGCTCGCCTTTGACCAGCGCCTAGCCCTCGTTGATATCGCTGGGTCCCTTGCCCACGCCGAGATGCTCGCTGCCCAGAAAATCATTTCGAAGGCAGATTTCATGGCCATCCAAAAAGGCATGGCACAGATCGAAAAAGAAATTGTGGCCGGACGCTTTGATTGGCAATTAGCCCTTGAAGATGTTCACCTCAATATTGAAGCCAGACTCACCAAATTGATTGGGGATGCAGGCAAACGTCTGCATACTGGCCGCTCGCGTAATGATCAAGTCGCCACCGATATTCGCTTATGGCTAAGAAGTGAAATTGATTTGATTTTGGCGGATCTCACACGTTTACGCGAGGCTTTCCTTAACTTGGCGGAGCAACATGCCAACACTATCATGCCGGGTCATACCCATCTGCAAGTAGCTCAACCCGTCACATTTGGGCATCATCTGCTGGCCTACTACGAGATGTTTACCCGGGATTCCCAGCGCTTAGCCGATTGCCGCGCCCGAGTAAATCAATTGCCTTTGGGTGCCGCTGCCTTAGCTGGCACGAGCTACCCAATTGATCGGGCGCGCGTTGCCAAAACACTGGGATTTGATGGGGTCTGCCAAAATTCACTCGATGCTGTCTCTGACCGTGATTTTGCGATTGAGTTTTGCGCAAGCGCTGCAATTCTGATGATGCATATCTCAAGACTGTCTGAAGAACTGATTCTGTGGCTTAGCCCACGCTTTGGTTTTATCGATTTGCCAGACCGTTTTTGCACCGGTAGCTCGATCATGCCGCAAAAGAAAAATCCCGATGTCCCAGAATTAGCCCGGGGTAAGACCGGGCGGGTGAATGGTGATTTGATTGCTCTTCTCACACTCATGAAAGGGCAGCCACTTGCCTATAACAAGGATAACCAAGAAGATAAAGAACCACTTTTTGATGCCGTTGATACGGTTAGTCAAACGATCCAAATTTTTGCGGACATGGTGCCGCATATTAAGGTTCATAAGACTGCTATGGAATACGCAGCGCAAGAAGGTTTTGCGACTGCGACTGACCTCGCTGATTATTTAGTGAAGCAAGGCTTACCCTTTCGGGATGCGCATGAAGCGGTTGCCCATGCGGTCAAACGCTGTGTCGATAAACATTGCGCCTTAAGCGATCTCAGTCTGACTGAACTCATTAAGGCTTGCGGTCTCAGCTCGAAGTCCAAGCTAATTACCCAAGAGGTATTTGCGGTACTAACCCCAAAGGGATCGGTCAATGCCCGCAATCATGTGGGAGGCACGGCACCCAAACAAGTGCTAGCAGCCATCAAACGTGCGCGTAGTGGTCTGAGAAAGAAATAATGACGGGTTGATTGGTTAAGCGCGCACGCAATCAACGTAGTAACCGTTGTTGCCATCCGCATTTTTGACCAGTCCATGGATATCGGTTTCAAAGCCTGGGAATTGCTGATTAAAGTCACGAGCGAAGCGTAAGTAATCCACAATCGCTTTATTAAAGCGCTCGCCTGGAATGAGCAGGGGAATGCCTGGCGGGTATGGTGTCACCAGCATGGCGGTGATGCGACCCTCAAGCTCATCAATCGGGACTCGGTCAATGTCTTTATGGGCCATCTTACTCCAGGCATCGCCTGGCATCATCGCGGGTTCCATATTTGAGAGGTACATCTCGGTGGTCATGCGAGCCACATCGCGGCTCTTATAAAACGAATGGATTTGTGCAGAAATTTCTTGCAACCCAACTCGTTCGTAACGGGGGTGCTTTGCGACAAACTCGGGTAAAACCTTCCACAGAGGTTGGTTCTTATCAAAGTGATCCTTGAACTGTTGCAACTCGGTCACCAGAGTGTTCCAACGTCCTTTGGTAATACCAATCGTAAACATGATGAAGAAGGAATAAAGCCCAGTTTTTTCAACAATCACACCATGCTCGGCTAAGTATTTGGTCACAATGCTTGCTGGAATACCAATCTCACCAAAATTACCCTCAATATCGAGGCCAGGGGTGACCACCGTTGCTTTAATGGGGTCTAGCATATTGAAGTTCTTGGCTAAAGGACCAAAGTCATGCCAATAGGCGTTGGGCTCCAAAATCCAATCATCACGCGTTCCAATGCCCTCTTCGGCTAAATGATCCGGCCCCCATACCTTAAACCACCAGTCAGAACCAAACTCTTCATCGACCTTACGCATCGCACGCCGAAAATCCAAGGCTTCCGCAATCGACTCTTCAACTAAGGTAGTGCCACCGGGTGAATCCATCATCGCTGCGGACACATCGCACGACGCAATAATGGCATACTGGGGACTAGTCGAGGTATGCATTAAGTAGGCCTCGTTAAAACAATCCCGATCGAGTTTGCGCTCCTGCGCATCCTGCACCAAGACTTGCGAGGCTTGTGATAAGCCAGCGAGTAACTTATGGGTGGACTGGGTCGAGAACAACAAACTCTTCTGTGGACGCTTGCGATGCTGCCCGATTGCATGCATATCTTGATAGAAGGGATGGAAGGCCGCATGCGGTAACCATGCTTCATCAAAATGCAAGCTGTCGACCTTACCATCGAGCATCGACTTAATCATCTCAACGTTATAAACAATCCCGTCATAAGTGCTCTGGGTTATGGTTAAGACCCGTGGCACAACATTTTTATCTTTAATGAAGGGGTTGGCTGCAATTTTTTTCTGGATATTGGCCCACTCAAACTCTTCCTTTGGAATGGGGCCAATAATGCCAAGGTGATTACGAGTAGGCATCAAGAAGACCGGGATTGCACCCATCATCATGATCGAATGAATCACGGACTTATGGCAATTGCGATCCACTAGAACAACATCTCCAGGAGCAACGGTTGAATGCCAAACAATTTTGTTTGAGGTCGAAGTGCCGTTGGTGACAAAAAATAAATGGTCCGCATTGAAGATACGTGCGGCATTACGCTCACTAGCCACCACGGGTCCAGTGTGATCTAACAACTGACCTAACTCTTCCACCGCATTGCAGACGTCGGCACGCAACATGTTCTCACCAAAAAATTGATGGAACATGCGACCGACTGGGCTCTTCAAGAAGGCAACGCCTCCTGAATGGCCTGGGCAGTGCCATGAATAGGAACCCTCAGAGGCGTAATGGGTAAGAGCCCGAAAGAACGGGGGTGCCAGAGAGTCAAGATAAACCTTGGCCTCACGAATGATATGACGCGCCACAAACTCCGGCGTATCTTCGTTCATATGAATGAAGCCATGCAGTTCACGCAAAATATCGTTCGGAATATGGCGCGAGGTGCGGGTCTCACCATATAAAAAAATTGGGATGTCTTCATTGCGTTTACGCACTTCAACGACAAACGAGCGCAGATTAGTAATTGCAGGTAGATCACTATCCTCAGAATCGATAACGGCATCAAACTCTTCATCGTCAATCGACAAAATAAAGCACGATGCTCGCGAGGCTTGCTGCGCAAACGAAGTGAGATCCCCATAGCTAGTAAGGCCGATGACCTCGATCCCCTCTCCCTCAATCGCAACTGCAAGGTCACGAATACCGGAACCAGAAATGTTCTCGGAACGGAAGTCTTCATCAATGATGATGATTGGAAAACGGAATTTCATGATGGCTTAGGTTTTGGGAAGAGTAACGCCGTGTTGGCCTTGGTACTTACCGCCACGGTCTTTGTAGGAGGTGCCGCATACTTCATCGCTCTCAAAGAAAAGGACTTGAGCGCAACCTTCACCAGCATAAATTTTGGCTGGCAACGGAGTGGTATTAGAAAACTCCAGAGTGACATAACCTTCCCACTCAGGCTCAAAGGGTGTGACATTAACAATGATTCCGCAACGTGCATAGGTACTCTTGCCGACGCAAATGGTTAACACATTACGGGGGATTTTGAAATACTCCACTGTTCTTGCCAAAGCAAAGGAGTTGGGCGGAATGATGCAAACATCGCCCTTGAAATCCACGAATGATTTTTCATCAAACTGCTTCGGATCCACAATCGTGCTATTAATGTTGGTGAAAATCTTGAACTCGTCGGCACACCGAATGTCGTAGCCATAGCTTGAGGTTCCATAGCTCACAATTTTTTGCCCTGCGGTGTTGGTCCGAATTTGGCCAGGCTCAAAGGGGCTAATCATGCCACCTTCTGCCATCCGGCGAATCCAATGGTCAGATTTAATAGTCATGGCGGGATTGTAAGACTTTCGTGCCCAAGAGGACACTAACCCCTGGTTTAAGGTCTAGGGTGTCTGAAAAACCACACGCTCCGGGGCGTTGTAGATCTCAAAGTGCTTACCGGAGCAGCGCGATAGCAGGGTTAAGTGGGTCTTTTTAGCCAGCTCCAAGCCCATCTGGGTCACTCCGGAACGGGTGAGCAAATAGGGAATCCCCATCTGCGCCCCTTTGATCACCATCTCCGAAGTTAGGCGGCCGGTCGTAAAAAAGATGAGGTCTTCACCATGGCGCTTGGCCAACCAGAGTAAGCCCGAAATGGAATCAACCGCATTGTGTCGCCCCACATCCTCAATCAAATGCAATAGCTTGACATGATCACTTCCGGCGCGCTCAAATACGGCGCAAGCATGCACAGAGCCTGCTTTCTTGTAGATGGTTTCGTGAGCCCGGATTTGCTCCAAGAGATCCACAATCGCTGCTTGGTGAAGCTTAGGGCCCTCTTGTAGCCGAATCTGGGCCATGTCCTCCATCAAGCCACCAAACATCGTTCCTTGACCACAGCCCGTGGTCACTACACGCTTGCTGGTAATCGCATCAATATCGACCGTACTTCTGCGGGTCTTAACCGCCGCTGAGTCCGTTTCCCAATCGACCTGGATACTCTCAATATCCTTAGCCGATTCCACCAATCGTTGGTTACGTAAATACCCCAAGACCAAGGCCTCAGGTGCGGAACCCAAGGTCATGAGGGTCACCACTTCGCGCTTATCCAAATAGATCGTCAGCGAGCGCTCCCCTGGAATAAAGGTTGTTTTCTGACGCCCTAACTCATCAATAATCGCCACCTCGTGAACCACGGGTACCGAGGCATTGGTCATTGCAATGGTTGTTTGTGAAGTACTGCTCATCGGTGGTTTGATCCTTAGCCATCAACGATACCCAGCGGTATCTCACCATACACTTTAACCGCAGTCTAAAATCAATGTTTAATAAAAATGATTGATATGCGTCAACTGCTCGTAACCTCCGCCCTACCCTACGCCAATGGCCAAATCCACATTGGGCATCTGGTGGAGTACGTACAGACCGATATTTGGGTTCGGTTCCAACGAATGCGAGGCCATGAAGTGCATTACGTCGGTGCAGACGATACCCACGGTACCCCGATCATGCTACGGGCCGAAAAAGAAGGGCTTACTCCCAAGGCTCTGATTGATAAAGTGTGGCACGAACACAAGCGAGATTTTGATCACTTTCTGATCTCGTTTGATCACTACTACACGACCGATAGCCCAGAAAACGAACAGTTATCGCGCGAGATTTATCTCAAGTTACGCGATGCGGGTCTGATTGAAAGAAGAGCAATTGAACAAGCCTACGATCCGGTCAAGGAGATGTTTTTGCCTGATCGATTTATTAAAGGCAATTGCCCAAAATGTGGCGCAGCAGATCAATATGGCGACTCTTGTGAAAAGTGCGGCGCCACCTATGCGCCCACCGACCTCAAAAATCCGTACTCTGTCGTCAGTGGCGCTACCCCGGTTCGCAAAGTATCCGATCATTATTTTTTTAAGCTCTCCGATCCACGCTGCGAAGCATTTTTACGCGATTGGACTCAGGTGAAAACCCCGCTTCAAATTGAAGCCAAAAATAAGATGAGAGAGTGGGTTGGCACTGAAGGAGACAGCAAACTGGGGGACTGGGATATCTCGCGTGACGCACCCTACTTTGGTTTTGAAATCCCCGACGCACCAGGTAAGTATTTTTATGTTTGGCTTGATGCCCCAATTGGCTATTACGCAAGCTTCCTAAAATACTGTAAGGAGCAAGGTCTCGATTTTGCCAACTGGGTCAAGCCCGATAGCACGACTGAGCAATACCATTTCATTGGTAAAGATATTTTGTATTTTCATACGCTCTTTTGGCCGGCTACCTTGCACTTCTCAGGGTATCGCACGCCCACCAATGTTTATGCTCACGGATTCTTAACTGTGGATGGCGAGAAGATGAGTAAATCGCGCGGTACGCTCATTTCTGCAAACAGTGTGATTGAGGTGGGCCTGAACCCAGAATGGTTCCGCTATTACTTTGCGACCAAGTTAAATGCAACCATGGAAGATCTTGATTTAAATCTCCACGATTTTGTGGCACGCGTTAATAGCGATCTCTTGGGAAAGTACATCAATATTGCCAGTCGGACTGCCGGATTTTTAGTCAAACGCTTTGAGGGTCGGATCTCCGATGCGGCAATGACGCATCCGCTACTCGATTCGATAGCAAACGCAAGTGACTTGATTGCTGATTTTTATGAAAGCCGCGAATTTGCAAAAGCCGTACGCCAAATCATGGAGCTGGCTGATCTTGTGAATGCTTATGTTGATGAGAATAAGCCTTGGGAACTTGCAAAAGATCCCCAGGGCTCAGTCAAACTGCATGAAGTGTGCAGTGTCATCTTAGAATCCTTTCGCCGGTTGAGTTTGTACTTAAAGCCAGTTTTGCCCAATCTAGTGGGTCAGGTTGAAGAATTTTTGTCCATTCCACCAATGCAATGGCAGGATATTGGCAAATCATTGAAGAGCAATTCTGCAATCCAACCCTATCGCCATTTAATGACACGGATTGAGCCAACACAGGTGGATACGCTCCTCGAATTAAATCGCTGAGACTTCCTAAAAATCGTTAATAATGAAGGGTGTTGTAATTCAATTTATTACCTAAGTTATTGATTTTATGAAGAAATATAAATCTCAAGCCACCTTGTTTTTAGAGAAACTAAAGTCGCAAAATCCCCAACTGGAGCAAGCGCAGCGTGAGGGTCGTGCCCTACTTTGGGATAAGCCCGCATTAAGCCCCGAAGAAATTCGCCGCAACCAACTCGCCAAAGTTAAACAACGCGCGTACGTCTATGGCAATAACTGAGGAGCTCGAGCCGCTCCCCAATAGCCCATCGGAAGAAAAAATTGATGGCCTAAGCTCTGCGTTTGCCAAGTTGTATGGCGAACCGTTATTTAAGTTACCGAGTGATTTGTACATTCCACCCGATGCTCTCGAGGTTTTTCTAGAAGCCTTTGAGGGTCCTTTAGATTTACTGCTCTACCTGATTCGTAAGCAAAACTTTAATGTCTTGGATATTCCGATGGCGGAGGTCACACAGCAGTACCTCAGCTATATCGATCAAATCCGTCATCACAATCTCGAACTCGCAGCTGAGTATTTATTAATGGCTGCAATGTTGATTGAAATTAAATCGCGCATGCTCTTGCCCATGAAAAAGGCGGATAGCGATGAGGAAGTGGAAGATCCACGCGCCGAACTGGTACGACGCCTCTTGGAATACGAGCGGATGAAATTAGCTGCACAAGAGCTCGATCGCATTCCTCAAGTCGGTCGTGACTTTCAGGTGGCGCATGGCTATGTTGATACCAGCGTTGCGGTCACATGGCCCGAGGTAAACCTTGAGGATTTACAAATGGCCTGGCGTGATGTGATGCATCGGGCCAAACTCAATCAACACCATACTATTACTCGTGAGCAGTTATCAGTTCGTGACTTCATGACACGTATTCTGCGACGCTTACAGAACACCCGCTTTGTTGAGTTCAGCGAGCTGTTTGAGGATGCCATTCGGTCAGGTAATGGTGTGCCGGTGATTGTGGTGAACTTTATTGCCATGCTCGAACTTTCACGCGAATCCCTCATTGAAATCACGCAAGCTGAGCCCTACGCGCCGATTTACGTTCGACTAGCCTATACCCCAAGCGCATGAAAATCGTTACCGATATTCAAGAGCTGCGCGATCAATTGCGTGGACAGAACCGCGCCTCCTTTGTGCCCACCATGGGCAATCTGCATGAGGGGCATCTCTCCTTAATGCGCATTGCAAGACAACATGGCGATCCAGTGATAGCCAGTATTTTTGTTAACCGTCTGCAGTTTGGTCCCCATGAAGATTTTGATCAGTACCCACGAACCCTTGAGGCGGATACCGAAAAACTTGAAAAGGAAGGGGTTTATGTATTGTTCGCCCCAACCGAGAAAGTCCTCTACCCCGAGCCTCAAGAATACTGCGTTGATCCACCCAAGCAATTAGGCGATATTTTAGAAGGCGAGTTCCGTCCAGGCTTCTTTAAAGGGGTTTGTACGGTTGTCCTGAAATTATTCTCTTGCGTACAGCCACGCGTTGCGGTCTTTGGTAAAAAGGACTATCAGCAACTGATGATTATTCGGCAGATGGCCCATCAATTTGCCTTGCCCGTTGAGATTGTGGCTGGTGAAACCATTCGGGCTGATGATGGCCTAGCACTATCTTCGCGCAATGCTTACTTAAGTGAGACTGAACGTGCTGAAGCCCCTCATTTACAAGCAAGCCTGCAACAACTGCGGCTAGATGTTTTGGATACCATTCATCGCGCCGGTCAGCCTCTAAATCAATCTCTGCGTGAGCTTGAGAAAAAGACCACTGATGCCTTGACACAACGCGGTTGGCAACCCGACTACATTGCGATTCGTAAGCGTGCTGACTTACTAGCGCCCAGTAACGATGATTTACTGGCGAAGAAAGAATTGGTTATTTTGGCAGCCGCCAAACTTGGTAAGACACGCCTAATTGATAATCTCGAAATCTAAGGTTTAAGCGTCAAAGAACTGGCCGACCTGAATACCGGCCGCACTGGCACACTCAGCTCCAGAGACTTTGGAACCTTTTCCGGCTTTGGCTTTAAGAACCTCAATCTGCCCGCCATGGCAAGCGACCTTAAATGAGTCTGAGCTTATCTCAACTACTTCACCAGGCTTACCCTTGACGGATCCGAAGGTCGGGGTGACATGCTTACGCACGTCATAGATCTGAACCTTCTCACCGTTGAGTGCTGTCCAAGCGCCTGGGGCAGGATTGCATGCCCGAATCAGGTTATAGATTTGGCTGACATGGTTTGACCAATGAATCTGAGCAGCGGCTTGATCAAACCAACCCTCGTAATTGGCTTGCGACTCATCTTGCATAATTTCTTGATGCTTGCCGGCCGCTACGAGGTCAGCGGCCTCCAGTAATGCCTTGATCCCCAATGGGAAGAGATAATTAAAGTACACCTGACCCAGGGTATCGTCTGGACCAATCGGTACTTCCTTTTGCAAAATGATTTCGCCCTCATCCAAACCATCGGAAGGTCTGAAGATGGTTAATCCCGTTTTAGTTTCACCCAAAGCAATCGACCAACCAATAGCGCTGGGACCTCGGTATTTTGGTAACAGAGACGGGTGATACTGAATAGTGCCAAAGCGCGGGATCTTTACTAAATCTTGGGAAACAGATTGCAGCACATAAGCCATTACACAAATATCAGCATTACTTTGTCGCATTGCATTAGCAGCCTCCGGCCCCTTGAGACTTGGAAACTGGAGCATGTTTAAGCCCCTTGCTAACGCAGTCTCTTTTAAGATCTCAGGCTTAGCAACCTTGGGATTATCGGGTGGACAAAAAACAGCTACGACTTCATCGCCTCGCTCTAAAAAAGCTTCTAGAACAACCTTACCAAAGTCTTGACTACCAATTAATGCGATACGCAACTTAGATAACCTTTTTATGACGCAAGTCAATGAGTTGATTTAAATCAAACCCCAATTCCTGTAATATCTCATCGGTGTGCTCGCCTAGCAATGGGGATCGAGTAACCTCTGTGGGGCTATCCGATAGTTTGATAGGGTTGCCAACTGTCAAATACTTTCCACGAATTGGATGATCAACTTCCACCACCGTTCCAGTTGCACGCAAAGCAGGCTCTTGCGCAATCTCTTTCATGGAGAGGATTGGACCACAGGGCACATCATATTGATTGAGCGTATTCATGACCTCAAACTTTGTCTTGGTCATAGTCCATTTCTCAATCTCCGCAAAGATCCCCATAAGCCGAGGTAAACGAGCTCCTGGTGAGGCGTAATCCCTATCAGTGATCCAGTCTTCACGACCAATCACTTTACAAATTGCTTCCCATACAGCAGCTTGTACCACGATGTAAATATATGAATTGGGATCCGTTTCCCAGCCCTTACATTTCAAAATCCAGCCTGGCTGACCACCGCCGGAGGCGTTTCCAGCTCTGGGCACTGCATCACCAAAAGCACCATTTGGGTACTGTGGATACTCTTTCATAACCCCATTTCGGTCTAGTCTTTGTTGATCGCGTAACTTAACGCGACACAAATTAAGAACGGCATCTTGCATCGCCGCATTGACCTTTTGCCCCTTACCTGAGTGGGTGCGCTGATAAAGCGCAGTCACAATACCAAGCGCCAGATGCAAACCAGTGCCGCTGTCACCAATCTGAGCGCCAGTAACCATGGGAGGGCCATCATCAAATCCCGTGGTAGATGCTGAACCTCCAGCACATTGCGCAACGTTCTCATATACCTTGCAATCCTCATAAGGCCCCGGTCCAAATCCTTTAATCGAGGCCATGATCATGCGGGGATTGAGCTCTTGAATCCGCTGCCACGTAAACCCCATTCGATCTAAAGCGCCGGGAGCAAAGTTCTCAACCAGAACATCGCACTTTTTAATGAGGCGTTCCAGAATATCTTTACCTTCTGGTGTCTTAGTATTTACGGTAATGGAGCGCTTGTTGTGGTTAAGCATCGTGAAATACAAGCTGTCAGCATCAGGTATGTCTTGCAGTTGATTGCGAGTCGCATCGCCCTCACCTGAACGCTCTACCTTGATAACATCTGCTCCAAACCAAGCGAGCAACTGGGTGCAAGTCGGCCCAGATTGAACGTGCGTAAAGTCGAGGATCTTAACCCCCTCAAGTGCCTTAGCCATAAAAAAGTCCTAAAAAGTTTTAAATTTGATAGAAACTATTTTACCAGTGCTGGTATTGGCCAAAAATAGTAGTCAAGACACATTCTGGGGCAGCCGCTAGATTAGGCCCTCGGCTTTGATTCCAGCTCGGTCAGGCGCTTTTTAAGTTCTTTTTCCTCCAAGAATCGAGTGGTTTCGTCTCGAATCACAGCAACCACACCGCTCACTTGATGATGTTCGTCACGAAGCATAGCGACAGTAAATGCGATCGACAAAGTATGCCCATCTTTATGGACTGCCGGGACTCGCAGGGTTTGCTTACCGTACTTCATAGTACCCGTTTCCATTGAATGGTGATATCCATCCCAATGGCGCACCCGAAATCGCTCGGGTGTAATGATGTCAAGATTTTGTCCTAATGCCTCTACGGCGGTATATCCAAACGTCTCTTCGGCAGCGTGATTCCAAAGGGTGATTTTGCCTGCCACATTAGATACCACGACAGCATCACCAATCACCTCAATAAGTTGATGTAGATCGATCTCATGGCTCATGATTTATATCTCTCCCCTGAAAAGCAAATGGCGCCCGCAGGCGCCATTGCTTAAGAGCTAATACGATTAAACCGCTTTTGCCGCATGCAACTGAGCAATTTGATCTTTGCTGTAGCCAAGATCCGATAGAACTTCATCGGTATGCTCGCCCAATACTGGGGATGGCTTCACTTCGATCTCTAGACCGGAGAACTTAATTGGACTTCCAATCGTTAGGTACTTACCACGAACTTTATGATCCACTTCAACAATGGAACCGCTAGCACGCAAGTCAGGTGACTCGGCAATCTCTTTCATGGAGAGCACAGGTGCACATGGAATATCAAACTTGCGCAGGATATCAACGGCTTCGTACTTGGTCTTATCTTTGAGCCAATCTTCAATGGTCGCGAAGATGTCAAAAATCTTATCTTGACGTGCTTGCGCGGTCATATAAGCTGGATCAGTAGCCCACTCCGGCTTACCGAGAGCTTTAGTGATTGGCTCCCAAGCGTGACCTTGAATCGTGAAATAAATGTAGGCATTTGGATCGGTTTCCCAACCTTTGCACTTTAAGACCCAACCTGGCTGACCGCCACCTCCGGCGTTACCGCCACGGGGTACGGCATCGCTAAATTTGCCATGAGGATACTGTGGATACTCTTCGAGGTAACCAACGCGATCCAAACGCTGTTGGTCACGCAACTTCACGCGGCAGAGATTCAATACAGCATCTTGCATCGAGCAAGCCACTTTTTGACCTTTGCCTGTTTTTTGACGGTGCATGAGAGCAGTCAAAATACCAATTGCTAAGTGCATACCAGTATTGCTATCGCCCAATGCAGCAGCGGATACAGTGGGAGGGCCGTCCCAGAAACCGGTAGTTGATGCTGCACCACCAGCGCACTGAGCTACGTTCTCATACACTTTCAGATCTTCATAGGAATGGCCATCTGAGAAACCTTTTACTGAAGCCAAAATCATCTTGGGGTTCAATTCCATAATACGATCCCATGAGAATCCCATGCGATCCAAGGCGCCTGGACCAAAGTTCTCGACCATGACATCAGAAACCTTGATCAACTTCTCAAGCACTTCTTTACCCTCAGGAGTTTTAGTATCTAAGGTTAAGGAACGCTTGTTGCCATTGAGCATCGTGAAATACAAGGCATCGGCATCAGGAATATCGCGCAACTGACTACGGGTCACGTCGCCAGAGCCAGGACGCTCTACTTTGATAACATCGGCGCCATAAAAACCGAGTAATTGGGTACAAGCAGGGCCTGCTTGTACGTGGGTGAAATCGATAATCCGAATTCCGTCTAGTGGTTTACTCATCTTGAATCTCCTTTGGACTCTTTATATCAATAAATG